>DRQI01000410.1 GCA_011330545.1 Flavobacteriia bacterium | reverse complement strand
TAGGCATGGCTTTGGATAATAAGTGTAAATTTTGATTTAATATGTAAATGCCCGGTATTGTTAGTAAAAATAAGAAACAGCTTGTAGACGGCATCCCCTAGGCCCGAAGCATCAAACATCATTACCGGCATCATCGGTATAAAAATTGAGCGAACCAATAGCAATCAGAAAATAATATTTATAATTCGAATTCGAAGTTTTAGCAACTATTTCTATGTTTTGTAGTGTTTAGTGCATACATCCCATATAGAGGGTTACATTTATAACAAATGCATTCTTTGAATATTTTTTAACTTTCGCTAAATTTTTTTCTGCTGCCGCTTTGTCATCAGTAATGATGGTTACCAATGCTATGGTATTTTCTGTTGAATTATTATCGTTTGTGTAATAATTAAGATATTCTAGGCTCAACACTTCAGAAGGATAGCGCCTCGGAAAATAATAGCCGGCATATAGTTCGTCTTCATCGTTTTCGGGTAAGCAAATTAGTTTTTTAACGCTATTGAAACCTCTTCCCATGGTATCTATTTTTATCTCCAGTTTTTTACTCAGGCTTAGCATTTTACTTCTAAGCCTACTATAAGTCTGTGAAGTATCTGCAATAACTATATATGCTTCCATATGTTCATCATCAGTACTGTCTTGTGCATTCATTACAGTTGTAAAAGAAGTGATTAGCAGTACCGTAAGTATTCTTAACATTATAGTCTTCATTTATTGGTTGCCTGTATCCTTTTAAATTCTTTTCTGTTACCATTTACATAAAAAAATACTGTATTGTACCGTTTTAGATAAACCTTCCAAAATATTGAAAGGTAACGGTAAATTGTTTTTAATTAGTATTGGTAATTTATTAACGTAAGTTTTCTGTTTTAGATATATAAGCCCTTAAAAAAGTCTCTTACTCCAAAAAATAGCCTTTCATTAAATTAGAACCGCATTATTTTAAAGCAACCTCACATTGATAATTTTCATCAATTCTTTTTTTCTGCTTTTGCTGATAGGCAATTGATATTGGCCGATACTTATGATATTATTTTGAATGAAATTAATTCTTTCAAAGTTAATAATGTAAGACCTGTGAATCTGAACAAACTTCTTTTCGGGTAAAAGTTCTAATATCTTAGACATTGACAACAGGGCAACGATTTTTTTATCTTCAAGAAAAAAACGGACATAATCACCCATACTCTCAATATAGATAATCTCATCTATTAAGATTTTTTGAATTTTATAACCCGATTTTATAAAAAAGTAATTTTCCATTTTTCTATTTACCGATAAAAAAGGTCAATTCAACCAAAAGTTTAATCAACTAGTCAAATAAATTTTTCACAGCAAAATTAGTGATATATCTTTACACCTTAAGTAACAAATATCATACTTATGAAATTAAAGAAAAATATAGCAATTAGTGAAAGCGGATTTGTTTTTAATCCCGAGACAGGAACTTCATTTACTACAAACTCGCTAGGTGTTGCCATCTTAAAGCAATTAAAAACAAAAACTTCAACAGAAGGAATTATAGCGTCTATCGTAAAAAATTATGAAATAGATGAAACGACTTGCGAAAAAGACCTTGAAGATTTTTTAAGAATTTTAAGTCAGTTTAACTTAATTGAAGAATAGTGATGCACTCTAAAAAAGACATAACCATTGCTGTTACCGGCCTCAATGCAATTGATAGTCCCGGACCCGGAATTGCCGTAATTAGAGGCCTGCGAGAGAGTACCTTTTACAATGTAAGGATAATAGGATTGGCTTATGAAATTCTTGAACCCGGTATTTATATGGATGGAATGGTAGATAAAGTATATCAAATACCCTATCCTTCTAGCGGTTTTGATGCCATGTTAGAACGGTTTACGTATATACAAGGCAACGAAAAAATTGATGTTGTGATTCCGAATTTTGATGCCGAACTGATGACATTTATAAAGCTGAAACCTCATTTTAATAAGATGGGCATCCATCTATTAATTCCTACAAAAGAACAATTTGAAGACCGCTTGAAAGGAAATTTAAATGCGTTTGGCGAAAAACACCAAATCAACGTTCCTAAAAGTGAAACCGTCTATCATATCAATGAATTGGAAGAAGCATTAGAAGGTTTTGAATATCCTGTGGTTATCAAAGGAAAATTTTATGATGCTTATATTGCTGCTTCTTCTGAACAGGCTAGGGAATTTTACTTTAAAGTTTCTGCCAAATGGGGAGTTCCGATTATTATACAAGAATTTATTAAGGGAAATGAGTTTAATGTTACCGCATTAGGAGATGGCAAAGGTACCTTGATGGGTGCTGTACCGATGCGAAAAACATTTTTAACAGATAAAGGAAAAGCATGGGCCGGAATCTCAATTAACGACCCTAATTTAATAAAAATGGCCGATGAGGTAATTTCAAAAACCCAATGGGCAGGAGGCTTAGAACTAGAGCTGATGAAAGAAGATAAAACCAATAAATTATATCTTTTAGAGATCAACCCCCGATTTCCAGCATGGGTTTATTTAGCCAATGGATGCGGGCAAAATCATCCGGAGATGTTAGTGAAACTAGCAATGGGCGAAAAAGTAGCACCTTATAAAAAATATGATGTCGGTAAAATGTTTATCCGATATTCTTATGATATGATTTGTGACCTTGACAAGTATGAAAAAATATCAATTCACGGAGAAGTGTAATTAAAAAAATTAAGTAACATGAGTAAACTAAAATACGAAAGTCCGATAATAAAACAGATAAATGCCGGTATTACCAGTAAATTCGGTGAATTAAATACGTTAAAACCGGTAACCCATATAGCCACTAATTCTGTAAAAAACCTGATAGAAGAATATGGTTCTCCATTATTTGTAATTAATGAACAAACCATTAGAAATACCTTTCAAGATGCTTATCACGCTTTTTCAACAAGGTATCCTAATGTTCAATTTGCATGGTCGTATAAAACCAATTATATAGATGCTATCTGTAAAGTTTTTCACTCAGAAGGGGCTTGGGCCGAAGTTGTTTCGGGATTTGAATATCATAAAGCCATTAAAAACGGTGTGCCTTCAGATAAAATTATCTTTAATGGGCCCGATAAGTCTGATGAAGATTTGACTATGGCCGTAGAAAATAATTCGCCAATCCACATAGACCATTTTGACGAACTGTATAGCTTAATTGCCATTGCCGAACGGTTAAATAAAAGAGCCAAAGTTGCCATAAGGGTAAATATGGATACGGGCATAAAACCGTTATGGGACCGTTTCGGGTTCAATTATGAAAACGGACAGGCATGGCAAGCCATAAAAAAAATAATCGTTTCTAAAAATTTAGATTTAATCGGGCTTCATACCCATATCGGAACCTTTATTTTAGACCCTAATGCCTACTATATAGCGGCCACAAAATTAGCCGACCTAGCCATCAATGTAAAAAATAAATTTAAACACGATATTCAATATATAGATATGGGTGGCGGCTTTGCTTCTAAAAACACGCTAAAAGGCTCTTATTTGAGTGGTACCGATTTGGCACCGACATTTAGCGATTATGCAGAAAACATTACCCAAGCATTGCTAAATGCCGGGTTTAGTACCGAAGACCTGCCTTTGTTAATTTTAGAAACCGGAAGGGCTCTGATAGACGACGCCGGTTCGTTACTAGGCACCGTATTGGCCAATAAAAGACTGGCC
>DRQI01000409.1 GCA_011330545.1 Flavobacteriia bacterium | reverse complement strand
GTTTTCAACTATATCTGTCGTTTGTAAATAATCGTTTTTTGTGTAAGTATAAATGGGCCTTGCCTTATCATCATAATAGATTACAGTGGTTATCCAATTAGTAGTACCTAATACTTTTACTTTTGATACTGTTGCCAACCCTTTTTGATTGGTTGTACTTGCAATGCCATAGGATGTGGTAACACTTGTACTCAACCCGATGGGTAAATCGGTATATTCATCATAATAATTAACCGTTAAGGTCTCTAAATTGCCCGTTGGCAAAGCACTATTGGTATAATATAACGGAATGCCTCCTAGAGTTGTGGATGACGGTGTATAGGCTTCATATTCGCTATAACTGCTAGTAGGAGAAGTAATATAACCTTGTAATGTAGCCCTCGAGCTATTATTTTTATAAATGCCCGTATAAACTATCCTTCCAAAAGCATCGTATTTGCTAAATAACCATTCATCAGGAGACTTGGCTCTTTGATTTGCATCTTGTGTTAAAATGGGTTGGTCTAAATTGTTATACACTATATATTCCCACCCTTTTCCGGGTATTTTCTTTTCTATTAGGCGATTTCGGGTATCATATTTATATTGATAACAAAGATCTGCCAATTTTGTAGCGTTTGGCAGGGTGGAAGTTGCTTCTGATTTTGGAGGCAATACATAGGTTAAATTCCCATAATCATCATATACATAAAAAGTATCGTGTTTTTGACCATTGTTATACGTACGTTTTAATATGACCCTTCCTTGTTTGTCTTTAAATTCTTCGGTAGTGTGATTGGTTCCGTCACTAGGTTGCCAATTTTCATCTTTGGTAATGGTTTTGTATAATTCGCCTACACCATAATAATAGGGGGTAGGATTTTGTAAGGTTGGTGTGTAATCTGATGATAGGCTAACGCTATACAGTCGTACTTCTGTAGCAGATGTGTTTGTTTTATAATCAAACTTAATGGTATGATCAAGGTCACTGTTTTTATTTACCACCCAATCACTTCCCGGTGCCCCTTGCTCTTTTACCCTATTTAAAAGTGAGGCTTCGAAATATTTTTCTGAATAAGGGTTTATTGTATTTTCATATTTTACAGTATTGTAAAAATTATTGGTAGCAGTTAGTGCATTTGCTTTAAAAGCACCTCCATTATTGATAGTTGCATAAGGTAAATATTCTTTTGACTGCCTGCCATAAGCGTCATACGTAATAAAGGTTACAATATCTTCGTGATTACCTCCGGCTTTTACCCCAATATTTTGTACAGGCCTTCCTAAGCCATCAAAGTAATTAATAATGGTTATCTTTTCATCATCGGTAGCGTTTTGCTCCTGGCCATTTAGATATTCTTTTTGATAAATGGTTGTCATTATATAATTCTGATCTTGACTAGGTGTTTGAGCTATGATTGCTAATGGTACTAATATAAATAGATAAATTAACTTTTTCATAACTCTTTAATTTTTATAATTGTATTCATTTTTGCTAATTACCTTATTGTTCTTATCAATAATATATTCTAATCTATTAAAAGTATCATAGTGATAATAGATGGTTTCCCCCCTGGGGTCAGTTATACTGGTAACACCAATTAAAGGATCATACGTGAAAGTGGTAACTTGAGCATTTGACAATATTGAGCTATTCCTTAAATTAGATAAGGCTTGCCGTAGCGCTCCTTCATTTCCTATGTATGTGGTTATACCGTTTACTAATTGGTCAATGGTTCTGTCATTGTCTAAATTAGATTTATTTTGCAAATTGGTAACTTGGCTTGCTATTTGGGCATAGGTGGCATTTTCTATTTTAGCAATGGGGTATTGTTCTTGATAACCCCAAATATAAGTAATGGTCGAGCCACCCCTTTTTAACAATTCTTTGGGGTTGCCATTGGCATAATAACTTTTATATTGTAACCGGTCTTGTAGTTTATTACTTGCCGAATAATTTCCTTTTAAGGTTTGTACAAATTCAGGTAATACTTGGTTATTGCCCCAATCTCTATAATTGGTACGTTGTACATTTTTTGATAATTGACTTCCGCTAGCATTTTTCACAGTGGTTTCTACCTGAATAGGTTCAGCAATGTGGTGTTGTGTTTTTAATATATCAATAGCTGTTTTTTCAGAAGTAGTTAAGTTATCATTCCCCAAAGAGCCAGTATTAATAACATCATCTGGATAATAAGTTTTGATGGTAATGGTTTTATTGTCACTAGTAGTAGTTTCTGTTCTTGTGAGTTGTAAATGGGTGGGGTTGTCGTAGAAGTAATTAGTAGTAGATATTATAGGGTTGTTACCATTAATATCATAATCTGTTGTTTTTATATTACTTAAATAAAACCAAAAATAATTATCTGTATATTTAATAATATTTATATTCTCAACAGGGTATTCGCCAGTGGGAATAGTAAATAAATTATGCCTTTCACTAACCTTATAATTAATATGCTTATTATAATTTCTAGTATCATGGGTATAAAATTTTTCTACTTTTTTTAAATTAACAAAACTGTTAGATGCATTTTTTTTGAAAGCTACTGTTTTTTTTAGAAGCCCATTATTCCATCCCGTATTACTAAAAACATTTATTCCCGGTAAATGTGCACCAAAATGCGTAAAAACCACCTCCCCAAGCTGGTCTCTATTAATGAGATACTGATTTTCCTCTCCTCCATTCTCAAAATTATCACCTCCGTAACTAAGAGTTACATATTCGTAATAAACTTTATTATTATTTGTATTGAATAAAGGTTCTATGCTGCTTGAGTTGACTTGATAATAATTGCAATCTAACGGATATGTCACATGTTCACTCGCACATAATATTTGAACAGTTTTATTATTAATATAATAACCTCTATTACCTTCATTCGCAGAAGAACTATTCAAGTTATCTCTATTCCCATAATAATATCTTTTTATTTCTTGTGCACTTGTTGGGTTTGCCTTGCTAATTGTTTTTTTAATTCTAAGACCTCCTATTTCTACATCAATAGGTTGCTGAGAAACAGAACTAGTGGTATAGCTAACATTGGCCGTTCCGTAAATACAATTATTTCCTTTTTTAAGTTCTAATCTATATTGGTGATTAGCAATAAAATTAAACATTACCGTTTTGGGTACCAAAGGTTGATTGTTTTGAAATAATGAAGAATTGTTATCAAAATTAACGTAGGAATTAGCTGTAAGGTCATATAATTTTACATTCATCCAAATAGTATTAAAAGGAGTATCATCATAAAAATTTGATATTCCAGTACATGGTGATTGGGTTTTTTCATAAATTCTAAGCATAATACTACCTAATTGATTACTTACTAAATTATTAGGTGTTGTAAATAGAAAATTTTCTGTATTGGTATTTTCAATTGTAAAAGGGAGATTTTCTGAATTGTATTGTATTTCTCCAACCTTTTGGATTATATTTGGCTCAAATTGTAATTCAGTAGCTCCTTTTGTTGGGTAATTAATTTTTTTTAGTAATCCGAAAATTGCAAAATTACTGTTAGGCTCTCTATCAGCTCCTTGCGAAGCAAGCAACGGTTCTTCTATAATTTTAGGATAAAAAACCGTATTTGGTTTTCCATTGAAATATCCCCAATAATCTTGACTGTACGATAAGCGATTTGGAAGTCCATTAGGGTTAAAATATTCGAAAGTGTAAAATTTGGATGCATCTAAAAAATGAATTTCTGTTAAAAACACTCTCTTTTTAGCTATCAAATAATTAAATGTAAATTTTTCTAAGACAAGATTTTCAGCGTTTTGTACCATAATTTCATTTAATAAAAATTGGTTGCCAGTAGAAGCGCCAATACCTATATCGGGGTTATTTATTCCTTTGGTAAAAATCACCTTTCCGTTTAAAGGATTATTGCTATTAATCTCTTTTAATCGAAGTCCTAAATAAGCCATTTGATTAGTACATGTATTTAATGAGTTATCAGGACATGTAATTTGACTACCGGGGCAACCTCCACCAAGAGTATTTTGATTTTTAGTCAATATCTGAGATACTCCTAACTCATAACTGTAAATTTCAGTATCATAGATAAAGTTAATTATATCCCCTTTGGGGTGTGTTATTTTTGTTAAATACCAAGCCGTAGTCTCATATGTGCTACCAACTGAATAAGCACAACCACCAGTACTATTTGTTTTTTCACGACTTGCAAATAAATATTTTACACCGTCTGGTGTTGTTATCTCAAAATTTGAACTAGAAGTAAAGGTTGAATTGGTTAATTCAATTTTTAGAGCTTGAAATGGAGATGTAATAATTCCGTTATCATTTATACCAAATCTGCCTGAATAACCATTGAAATTAAATGAAAATAAATCTTTTTCAGTATCAACTGCATCTTGAACTGCAGTTCGGGCATAATCAATAATATCAGAATCCGATTGATTTGTTAAAGTAAGTTCTCTAGGGGGAGCATAAAAGCTAAATTTATCATCAGGTAAATCTCTAATGATTCTTGTGATAACTCCACCTGCGTTTAAATTCCATCCAAGTCCAACCCAAGTAGTCATTTGATCAACTTTTATCCCATTGGAGTCATAGTTTAATGAAATAGGTACCGATAAATTTTTAGTTTTATAGTTATAAATTGATATTGGTACTTTTGGAGTGCCAGTGAACATTCCTACGTCAATTTGCCCATATTTCCCTAATTCATAAGCGGTAGGGGAAGGGGGAATAATATTGGGTAATTCTGAACTTGAAGTATTTTGGGCTATTCCTAAACCCGCCATAAAAAGAAAATACAGAAATAAATAAAAAGTTTTCATATTAATGTTACGTTTGTAATTACAATTAAAAAATTTATAGCAGCACCCTAAACCAACTTACTTTAGATTTAAGAATAATTTTGGGGTAAAATTTTGTTGACTCCTGATTTATGACTATAAAATTATAAAAAAATAATATATAAAACGATACTACTGTCTTTTTTTTATAAACTCATTCCACTTTTTAAAAATTTCTTAAAAAAAGGTTTTAAAACAAATGTATTTAGTATTTATTTGTTGTGCATATATTTAACCGTAACTTAACACAGCAAAAACAAACAATTGTTAAGTTTAACAACACTATTTTAATTCACTATTTTTGAATAATTTCACAACATGAAAAAAAAAGATACCAGAATACTATTGGTAGATGATGAACCCGATATCCTAGAAATTGTTGGATACAACCTCAGTAATGAAGGATATCAAGTTTTTAAAGCTACTAATGGCTTTGAAGCTGTTAAAACAGCAAGAGAAATTCAACCGCATTTAATTTTGTTAGATGTAATGATGCCGAAGATGAATGGTATTGAGGCTTGTGAAAAAATTAGGGAAATAGCTACTTTGAGCGATGTTATCATTGCTTTTTTAACCGCCAGAAGCGAAGATTTTTCGCAACTCGCCGGGTTGGAGGCAGGAGCCGATGATTATATTACCAAACCCGTCAAACCAAAAGTATTGATAGGCAAAGTAAAATCACTCTTGCGGCGTTTAAAGCCTGCAGATTCTAATAGCATCATCACCATTGCAGATATTATTATCAATAAAGAAGCGTATTTTGTTGAAAAAAACGGCCAAAAAATTGTGTTGCCCAGAAAAGAATTTGAACTGTTGGCGCTATTGGCTTCTAAACCCGGAAAAGTTTTTAAGCGTGAAAAAATTCTCGAAAATGTATGGGGCCAAGATGTTATTGTGGGTAGCAGGACTATTGATGTACACATTAGAAAACTACGCGAAAAAATTGGCGACAGTTATTTTAAAACCGTAAAAGGAGTAGGCTATAAGTTTGACCTCACATAAATGAAACTTAAAAAAACATATAAATTTGCGGTAAGGTCTGCAATTTACATTACCTTTTTTTTCTTTTTTTTTGCAGTATTAGTATCGTTTGTTATCTCTAATAATTCTTCTATAGTTTTTATTGGGATACTCAGTATTTTTATTTTTATTCTTTCATTTTTAATCATTCAATATCGGGTAGAGCGTTTTATTTATAAACGTGTTAAAAAAATATATGATGAGGTTTCTTTATTATCTATTAAAAATATCGACAAAAAAAATATCACCACCGATATGGAAACCTTATCCGAAAAAGTAAAAAAGTTTGCCGAAGATAAACGCTTAGAAATTGAAATGTTACAAATTAGGGAAGAATACCGGCGCGAATTTATAGGCAATGTCTCCCACGAATTAAAAACCCCATTATTTACCGTTCAAGGATATTTGCTAACCTTACAAGACGGAGCTATGGAAGATGAGAGTGTGCGAAAAAAATACTTAAAACGAGCTAATAAAGGGGTTGAAAGGTTGATAAGCATCGTTAAGGACTTAGATATGATTTCTAAACTTGAATCTTCTAACCTAAATCCGAAATTTGAAGTGTTTAATTGTATAGCAATGATTCAGAATGTTTTCGATTTATTAGAAATAAAAGCGAAAAAAAGAAATATCTCGTTGGCTTTTGACAAAATGTATGAAACCCCTATTTTGGTAAAAGGCGATGTCAAACAAATTGAACAAGTTCTTACCAATTTAATTGAAAATTCTATCAAATACGGAAAAACAAACGGAAAAACCCTAGTGGGTGTGCACAATTACTCTTCGCATCAATTCATTATTAAAATTAATGATGACGGCGAAGGTATTGAAGAACATCACCTCTCGCGGCTGTTTGAACGTTTTTACAGAGTTGACCAAAGTAGGTCTAGAGAGCAAGGTGGTTCTGGTTTGGGGTTGGCTATTGTAAAACATATTTTAGAAGCACACCAGCAAGAAGTTTTTGTAGAAAGTACACCGGGTATAGGAACCTCCTTTTCTTTTACCTTAGAAAAGGTGCAATAACCCTTCATCAAAATTACTGTCGGTATTGCTAAAGCCTTTAAAGTTATTAATTCTATCTAACATTTTTAATTCAAACTTATCTTGTGTTGCATACGGTGCTATTTGTAGGCTTTCTATATGTTGTGCTAAATATTCTTGCTCGAATTGCCCGGGAGTAGGAATAAAGAAAGCTTTTTTCTCTAACTTCTGTAAATCTAACAGGGTAGAATATCCTGAACGTGCCAATACAATATTACTTTGGTTGATAGCTTTTTGTAAATCATCTGATAACAGGTAGTTTACAACAGTTGTATTTGATATGTTAACGGGTATACTCTCTGTAAAAACCCCTCTCACCATCAAGGCTTTTTTGGTATATGCCTTTAGCTGTTTTAGTAATTTTTGTTCTAGTAAAGTGCGTTGCGGCTCGGGGCCTGAAAGTACTATTAGCAGCTCATATTTTTTTTGTAATTTTTGCTTTTTTAATCGGCTTAAGGCTCCTACAAATTTGATGTTGAGTTTGGCAGTATGTATCTCGGAAAGCTTTCCGGAAAGGTTGGGTCGCTGTTGCGTATCAGGTATCCAACACGCATCAAATTTTGCAATAATTTGTTGGTGTAATGCCGTAGTAATTGCCGTAGTTTTTCCTGATAATACTTGTAACTGATGGGTAATATATACTGACGGCACGGTTGAATTTCTCACTCCGAAACGATTATCAGATAT
>DRQI01000408.1 GCA_011330545.1 Flavobacteriia bacterium | reverse complement strand
AATTTGAAAAAAGTTTACAATATATTGTCATTGGGTTTATTGTTTTTTTCTTTTTTTCAACCTTTAAAACCAGCACGCAAGCGCAGTGGAATGTAATTGTATTAATACCCTTAGTTATATTGACTTTTGATTATTTTATAGAACATACAACCGCAAGAAAATGGTTGGTTTATTTAGGTTTAACTAACCTTTTTTTAATGCTTATTGCCCGAGTTTTCTTACTAAGTAACAGTTTATTGCCGGTTGAATTTGAAACACACAGGGCTAAAAATTGGGCACAAAATATAAAAGAGAAAACACAAGGTAAGCCTATCATTTTTATAAATTCATACCAGCTTGCTTCAAAATATAACTTTTATACCAATATTAAAACGCATTCATTCAGTATTTTAAAAGGCCGGCAAAGCCAATACGACCTCTCGAATTTTGAACAAGAAATGCAAGGTAAAGATGTTGTAGTTATCGGAAAAGAAATTGAAGGAAAGAAATTCTTTAAACAAAAAAACAAAACGTATTTTGGAAAGTATATCAATAATTATCGTTCGTTACAAAAAATTAAATGTATTATTGATAAAAAGCGACTCAAGGTAAGCCCTGATGAAAAGGCTGTTTTACAATTTGAAATTTTTAATCCTTATAATTTTTTAGTTTCATTTGAAAATGTAACATTTGTTGGAGTTTTTCAGGGAAAGAAAAATGCTATTATCAAAGAAATTCCTTTAGTATTGGATACTCATTTTTCTTTACAACCGAATGAGAGAAAAGTGATGAACGCTTCTTTTAAGGTTCCTGAAAATATCAAACAAAAAGGGTTAACTTTCAGAATCGGGTTGGCTTATTATGATTTGCCTGTAGGCTTTCAAGGAAATAAAGTAATTACCACTATCAACAATGAATGAGGCTATAGAACGTATTGTATCTTCTAATGATTGGATTACTATTATCTTATTGATAATCATATCATTACTCATTAATAATAAGATTCGGTATACGGCGAGGTTTCAGAGTTTACAATCGTTGCTATACAGCAATAGTTATATTAATAATTATTCTAAATCAACCCCTTTACTCTTCAATACTTTCAATGCTATCTTTATAATTATAGTTATTCTTGTTTTTTCATTATTACTGTTTACTGTAGCCAATCAAGTCAATTTGGTATTGGTTCAAGATACTAAAAGTCAGTTTTTGTTGATTATTGTAGGCGTATTTGTTTTTTTTGTCATCAGGTTTATCATTGGCTATTTATTGGCATTTTTATTTGAGAAAGAAAAAGAACAGCATTATATCACTTTTGTCAAAATAAGCTATTTAAGTAATTTTAGTTTGTTTATAATACCCCTATTAATTATTAATTTTTATACTAACTCTATTATTTTTTCAAAAATTTTAATAATTACCGCTGTTTTGTTATTGTTATATTATTATTATTTACAAATTAAAAACAATCAAAAGTTGGTTTTTAGCAAAATGTTTTATTTTATTTTGTATCTTTGCGCCCTTGAAATAAGCCCCTTTATTATAATTTACAAATTAATTATTAAATAAGGCGTTTAACTAAAAAGT
Organism: Flavobacteriia bacterium; assembly: GCA_011330545.1. Classification (GTDB taxonomy): domain Bacteria; phylum Bacteroidota; class Bacteroidia; order Flavobacteriales; family Flavobacteriaceae; genus Aureibaculum. Next base: position 2,747 of record DRQI01000408.1, on the reverse strand, counting down.
AAAACGAGGATATATGAAAGTAAAAACTATTTTAGTTTCTCAACCCGCTCCGAGTGCAAAACAATCACCTTATTTTGATTTATCAGCAAAACAAAAAGTGAAAATTGATTTTAGATCATTTATTCACGTTGAAGGAGAGGCAGCCAGAGAAGTGAGAAATCAAAAAATTAATTTCTCTGATTTTTCTGCTGTTATTTTTACCAGTAGAAATGCTATTGACAATTACTTTAGATTAGCAGAAGAAATGCGTTTTAAAGTTCCTGATTCTATGAAATATTTCTGTCAGTCTGAAGCCGTAGCGTATTATCTACAAAAATATGTAGTATACAGAAAACGCAAAATTTATGTAGGTGAAAAAACATTTCAAGACCTTACCAAAATAATTAAGAAACATAAGACAGAAACGTTTTTATTACCTTGTTCTGACAAGCTCAAACCCGGAATTCCTAAATTATTAGATTCATTGGATATAAAATGGGAAAAAGCCATTTTGTTTAAAACCGTAGTGAGTGATTTATCTGATTTAAAAGATGTTTATTATGATATATTAGTGTTTTTTAGTCCGTCAGGCATAAAATCGCTTTTTGAAAATTTTCCTGATTTTAAACAAAATAATACACGCATTGCCGTATTTGGAAATACTACTATCAAAGCCGCTGAAGAAGCCGGTTTGCGTGTTGACATTGCGGCTCCTACAAAAGAAACACCTTCTATGACCATGGCCTTAGACCATTATATTAAAAATGTAAATAAATAAAGAGGTTTTTAAAATGTAAACTAAAATACCCCAAAGGCTAATCTCGGCTTTCGGGGTATTTTAGTTTTTAAATGGTTAGTTAACTATTTATTCTTCTTTGTGGATAGCTTCCATTATTTTTGCTTCTAATTCTTCGGCTAATTCAGGATTGTCTTTAATTAACCCTTTTACCGAGTCTCTTCCTTGGCCTAATTTTGTATCTCCGTAGCTAAACCAAGAGCCGCTTTTTTTAACAATTCCATAGTCAACACCCAAATCTAAAATTTCACCGGTTTTAGAAATGCCTTCGCCATACATGATATCAAACTCAGCTACTTTAAAAGGTGGAGCTACCTTATTTTTTACCACTTTTACTTTCGTCATATTGCCAATGACATTATCGCCATCTTTAATTTGGGTTCTTCTTCTAATATCCAATCGGATAGATGCGTAAAATTTTAATGCATTACCTCCGGTAGTCGTTTCAGGATTACCAAACATAACGCCAATTTTTTCGCGTAATTGATTGATAAAAATTACGGTACAATTTGTTTTGCTGATAGAACCCGTTAATTTTCGCAATGCCTGAGACATCAACCGTGCATGCAACCCCATTTTAGAATCACCCATTTCGCCTTCAATTTCACTTTTCGGGGTTAAAGCTGCCACAGAATCAATCACGACAATATCAATAGCGCCAGAACGAATTAAATTATCTGCAATTTCTAAGGCTTGTTCTCCGTGGTCGGGTTGTGATATTATTAAATTATCAATATCAATACCTAATTTTTCGGCATAAAAACGGTCAAAGGCATGTTCAGCGTCAATAAAAGCGGCAATACCACCTGCTTTTTGAGCTTCTGCAATGGCATGTAGTGTTAAGGTTGTTTTACCAGATGATTCGGGACCGTATATTTCTACAACCCTTCCTCTTGGGTAACCGCCAACACCTAATGCAATGTCTAATCCTAATGAACCTGAAGGAATTGCTTCTACATCTTCAACAACTTCATCACCCAATCTCATCACAGAACCTTTGCCATACGTTTTATCTAATTTGTCTAATGTTAATTGTAATGATTTTAATTTTGCCGTTTTTTCTTTGTCTTCTGCCATAATAGTGCTTAAAAATATGTTATGAAATGAGCCGAAACATTGTGTTGGTACCAACTAAAATGTATATCGGCGAATTCCTGCTGTTTGTTAACTAATAATAACAAACCGATAGGAATTAAGTGGAGCTAAAATACAAAAACTCTTGGATTATAAGACTAAAATATAGACTAAAATATGTATTGTGCAATCCTCTGAATATCAGTATTCTTTTTCAATAAGTTGCCGGTGAAATTGGTAATATTAGCAAAGGTAAATACCTTACTTTCTGAATCTAATTTATTTGATAAAACTTGTATATAACGGCCTTTATACCAAATTATGAATTTTAGCATATTGCAATAATATGATAGTCTTAGCATCTTTTATCTCTCCGGTTTCAATTTTTGCAAGGGCATCTGTAAAAGGCATCTCTAACACTTCTATTTCTTCAGTTTCTTGTGCTTTCCCCCCACCTTCACTTACTTTCATATGCTCATTGTAAGCCGCAATAAAATAATGTATTTTTTCAGTAACGGCTCCCGGTGAAGTATATACTTCCATTACTTTTTTAGGGTTCTCAATTTTATATCCGGTTTCTTCTTCGGTTTCTTTAATGATACATGTCAACGGGTCGTCATCGTCAAGCAATCCTGCACACACTTCAATCATCATACCGTCATCATTGCCATTTAAATAACTAGGCATTCTAAATTGTTTGGTAAGTATTACTGTTTTTTTATCTGTATTATACAGTAATACGGCTGCCCCATTGCCTCTATTATAACATTCTCTATTCTGATTTTGCCATTTTTTATTTTTTAATTGGTAATCAAAATTTACTTTGTCTAAAATATACCAATCGTCAGAGAGGTTTGTAATGGTATTTATTTTTACTTTCGGATTGCTCATTGCTGTT
>DRQI01000407.1 GCA_011330545.1 Flavobacteriia bacterium | reverse complement strand
GATACTTTTTCTTCTTCATTAATCAACCCTTGTGCATTGGCACCTTTGGGCCTATTGTCTATCATTTCTCCTACGCCATGGCAGGTAGGGCATGTAGAGGCCGTTTGCATACGTCCTAAAATAGTATTTGTTACTCTGGTAACTTGGCCATGGCCGTTACAGGTAGTACATCGTTTGTAGGTAACTCCTTTGGCTTTTACCAAGCGTTTTACGAGTACTTTTTTTTCTACGCCATTTAATATTTCTTCTAATGTCAAACTTACCCGAATACGGAGGTCGCTACCTTTTACCCGGGCTCTTCCCCTGCTGCTACCACCAAAACCCGAAAAACCTCCACCACCGAAAGCGCCGCCAAAAATATCTCCAAAATGACTAAAAATATCTTCCATGTTCATGCCTCCCGAGCCAAAGCCTCCTGCACCGCCTTCAAAAGCGGCATGCCCGAATTGGTCATAACGGGCTTTCTTATCAGGGTCACTCAATACTTCGTAGGCTTCAGCAGCTTTTTTAAATTTTTCTTCTGCAATTTTATCGCCGGGATTCTTATCGGGATGATATTTTATTGCCTTTTTGCGATATGCCTTTTTTATTTCAATGGAGGAAGCACTTTTTGTAACTCCTAGTATTTCGTAATAATCCTGTTTCACACTTATACTTTTTTTATTGGCCAATTATCACTTTAGGAAAACGTATAATCTTATCGCCTAATTTATAACCTTGTTCTACTACCTCTACTATTTTTCCTTTTAACTCTTCTGAGGGTGCCGGAATTTGCGTAATGGCTTCGTGTATCTCTGCATCAAAATCATCGCCTTGCTTTACGTTCATTTGTGTGAGGCCTTTTTGTGTTAATGTTGACCTCAATTTGGTGTTGATAAGTTCCATCCCTTTCAAAAGGTTTTTATCTTTTACTTTTTTAATTTCTGCCAATCCCCTGTCAAAATCATCTAAAATCGGCAATAAAGCTGTCATTAATTCTTCATTGGCAGTTTTAAATAATTCAACGCGTTCTTTAGACGTTCTTTTTTTATAGTTTTCAAATTCTGCAAACAAGCGTAAAAATTTATCTTTTTCTTGTTGTAACAATTCATCTGCAGCGGGTTCAACTACTTCTTGTTCAACGTTTTCTTCTGCCATCTCTCGCTCATTTTCTTTGGTATCTTGATTTTCTATATCTTCTTTGTATGTATTTTCTTTCTTACTCATAATCTGAATGTTTTATGTCATTTATCGATGTAGCAAAAGTACTGCCAACTTTAGAATAATGCCAAAATGGCATCTTTTTTTAATTCATCAGTTGCTATTGGCAATTGTTGAATGGTACCTCGAGGGATGTCGTTGTTTTGATAAAGAAATACAACGCTGCAAGTTCTTAATTTACACATTAAGAAACTCTAATAATATGTGCTCCGATAGCTTGTAAGCGTTCATCAATGCGCTCATAACCCCTATCTATTTGCTCAATATTGTGAATGGTAGAAGTGCCTTTGGCAGACAATGCTGCTATCAATAAAGAGATACCGGCTCTAATATCGGGGGAAGTCATTGTGGTTGCTTTTAACTGCGATTTAAAATCATGGCCAATAACTGTTGCCCTGTGGGGGTCGCACAGTATTATTTTAGCACCCATATCTATCAATTTATCAACAAAAAATAAGCGGCTTTCAAACATTTTTTGGTGCACTAAAACGCTTCCTCTTGCTTGGGTGGCTACCACCAAAACAATACTCAATAAATCAGGTGTAAATCCCGGCCAAGGTGCATCTGCAATGGTAAGAATAGAATCGTCAATATAATTTTGAATTTCGTAGCCGTCTTTGTGTTCGGGAATATAAATGTCATTTCCTTTACGCTCAACGGTAATTCCTAATTTTCTAAAGACATTGGGTATTTGCCCCAAGTCGTCCCAACTCACATTTTTAATGGTCAATTCGCTTCGGGTCATCGCTGCCAAGCCTATCCAACTCCCTATTTCAATCATATCGGGTAACATGGTATGTTCGGTTCCTCCCAAAGCTTCTACGCCTTCTATATACAATTTATTGGAGCCTATCCCTTCTATCTTTGCCCCCATTCTGTTCAACATTTTACAGAGTTGTTGCAAATACGGTTCACAGGCAGCATTGTAAATGGTGGTTTTGCCTTCTGCCAACACGGCAGCCATAATGATATTGGCCGTACCGGTTACAGAGGCTTCATCCAGTAGCATATAGGTACCTTTTAAAGTATCGGCTTCTACGCCGTAGAAATGATCTTCTTTGTTATATCTAAAAGTGGCTCCTAAATTAATAAACCCTTCAAAGTGTGTATCTAAACGCCTTCTTCCTATTTTGTCGCCTCCGGGTTTGGGAATATATCCTTTTCCGAAACGCGTTAACAGCGGCCCTACTATCATAATTGAACCGCGTAAGCCACTACCGTCTTTTCTAAATTGTTGCGATTCTAAATAACTCAGGTTTATATCATCGGCCTGAAAAGTATAAGAGCCTTTTCCGTTTTTTTGAATTTTTACGCCTAAATTTTCTAACAGGTTGATGAGTTTATTGACATCGCGGATATCGGGAATGTTCGAGATAGTTACTTTCTCAGGCGTCAACAAAACGGCACTCAATATTTGAAGGGCTTCATTTTTAGCCCCTTGAGGAGTAATTTCGCCCTTTAATTGATGGCCTCCTTCTATTTTAAATGTAGCCATAAGGCAGTTGAAAATTGATTATGATTATCGTTTTTTACGATTTTTATATGACTTATTACTTTTATTGTGTTTGCCTCCACTTGTTTTTTTACGGAGTAAATTTTTAATTTCAGATAAGGTTTCTTCTTTAGCGCTTAAATTTATCCTACCTCCTGATAATTCTGATAAATGTTTAAAAATAATAGCATCTTCAACGGTATCTTTATTCCAATTGAGATAGCATTTTTTCATGTGATTGGCAATGGCATATAAAAGGGCGTCTTTTAATTCTCCCTCTTCCCATGTCAATGCGGTATCAATCATTATTTGAATATTATTGCCATAAAACTTATACTTTGATGCAGATTTAGGATAAGGCAATGCCTCGGGTTTTGCCGTCAG
>DRQI01000406.1 GCA_011330545.1 Flavobacteriia bacterium | reverse complement strand
TTGTAACTCCCGGCAATGAAATTGGTAATTCTGTTACATCTGATTGATAACTTGCTTGTGCAGAGAGATTAAGCGTAGGTAATTTGGCAGTATTGATTACGGCTACATCTAACTTATTTTGTTTCGCAAGTAGGCTGCTTTGTTTCGCTAAGGGGTAGTTTTTGGTTACCAGCGAATAACATTCGCCTAAACTTAATTGTTCTTGTGCACTTAGGGCTGATGCTGTCAGTAAGAACATAAAAGTGGTTATTTTTTGTATGCGTATCATTATTTTAAAATTTATAATCTATGATTATTGTTCAATTTTTATGGCGTTTATAATAAAACTGGCTACTTCTGTTTTGCGTTCTTCCAATAATTGTTTGTAGGTTTTATCATTTACATTTATAAAACCTTTTAATAATGGTGCTCCGATAAAAGGAAAGATATTCAATGCCATAATATTGATGAACAATTGCTCGGCCTTTATGGGCCTAATTATCCCTTCAGCTACTTTAATAGCTACCTGTTTTTTAAATTTTTCAATGGTAGGAAAGTGCCTCTCGCTCATCAAATCTTTTATAAACTCAGGATTTCTATTGAGTTCTTGAATGATAAAATTGGGTAAATACGGATGCTTTATCACAAATGAAATATAATTATGTGTAAAACTTTTAATTTTATCACAAATACTATCATCAGAATTCAAAATATCATTTAGTTGAGGCGCTAAGAGTAAAAAGGCTTTTTTAAAAACAGCTTCAAAAAGCAACTGTTTGCTTCGGTAATAATAATGCAACATCGCTTTATTAATACCGGCTTCGTCAGCTATCTCTTGCATTCTGGCGCCTACCATTCCTTTGCGCTGAAAAATGCGTTTTGCAGCATTTAAGATTTCTGATTCTGTTGTTGTATTTTTTGCTTTATTCATTTTATTAACTATTTAGTTTAACCATTTGGTTGACAAAAGTAAATCATTTTTTTAAACTGACAAAATAAGTGTTACTTTTGTTGCTTACTAGATTGAAAAATATGAAGTTACAAGTGACGAAATTTACAGTGAGAAATGGTAAGCACACATTTTTTTACGTATGTTTTCTTTTTTTAATTACCGGATGTGCTAGTATTAAATTAAAAACCTTTGAATTTCCTGAGCCTGTAGATACTTCTACAAAAAAGATTGCTTACCAAGAAAAAAAAGAGTTTAGCATTAATGATACTTTTTTTGCTGACAACCAATTTGATGGTGCCCGGTTAAACGGATTTACACAACTCAACGATTCTACAGTACAGGTAACCATTTTACCCGAAAACGAACCTATCAATCAAAGTCCGCATTACGCCTTCAGAATTTGGACTCAACAACCACAATCGGTTTATGTAAAATTGAATTACCCTACTTCTAAGCACAGGTACATTCCTAAATTAAGTCAAGACGGGCAACATTGGAAAGCCATTGACAGTACTAATTATCAACTTATTGATAGTGCCCAAAACGCCTTGTTAAAATTACACCTTACCGATAAAAAATTATGGGTAGCGGCACAAGAATTAAAAACTTCAACCGAGGCCTTGCAATGGGCAAAACAACTAGCAACGCATAAAAATGTGCGTTTTCGTATGATTGGCAAAAGCAAGTTACAACGCGATATGATTGCCTTAGACATGTATGATGGCGACCCAAAAGGCAGAGATATCATTGTGGTATTGAGCCGCCAACATCCGCCCGAAGTAACCGGTTATTTGGCCATGCAATCTTTTGTAGATGAACTATTAAAAGACAATCGGTTGGCAAAAGATTTTCGAAAGAAATACCGCATTTTAGTGTACCCATTACTCAATCCTGATGGTGTAGATTTGGGCCATTGGCGTCATAATGCAGGTGGTGTTGACTTGAATCGCGATTGGGCATATTACCGTCAAGAAGAAGTGAAAAATGTAGTAAATGATATTGTTAATACGGCAAAAAAATCAAAAAACAAGGTTGTTTTAGGATTGGATTTTCACTCTACACAAGAAGATTTATATTATAGTTTTTCTGATGATATGCATTCTAGTATTTATCCGTTTAAAGATTATTGGATGAAAGGTATTGATGATGCTATCCCTAATTATACCCCTGATGACCGGCCTTTCCCATTAAACCAACCCATCTCTAAAGGATGGTTTTACAAGCAGTTCAATGCAGAATCTTTGACCTACGAAATTGGCGACGAAACGCCCCGTGATTTTATTGACTTAAAAGCCAGGGTTGCCGCCAGAGAAATGATGAAATTATTGATATTGAGATAATGAGATAATGAGATAATAAGTTACGTTTAATTAAAAATACTTCTGTTTTTGCGGAAGATAAATATGAAAAAAATACTCAAATACCTCTTACTCTTAGCGTTATTAGCTATCATCTATGTTGCCTATACTACCTATCCTAAATTGAATATTATTTCAGGATATGCAGCTAAAAACATGAATTCGTCTGTCTTTCTAGCCAAAAGAACCCCTGAAATTACTTCGGCGCAAGACAATAATTTTTCGCCTATTAATCAAGCAAAAGTACTTGTAAATAATGAGGAGAAAACTACAGTGGCTACCGCTTTTGGTTTGATGAAACGAAAAGCTGTTTACCGCGAAGGGTTAGGCAGCGTATTGTTAACGGATGATTTTGATGAAAGCACGCCGTATCTTACTCCGAAAAGAACGAAAAAAATTACCGGATTACCCTATCCTTACGGAGATAAACCTCAGCGAGATACGCTGTTCGCCGCAGTTAATTACAAAGCTTTGCAACAAGTAGTAGCCGATGCTTTTACCCATAATGAAGTAAAAAAAACAAGGTCGGTACTGGTCATTTACAAAGACCATATTATTGCCGAAAAATATGCAGATGGATTTGACAAAAATTCATTATTACAAGGTTGGTCAATGACCAAAAGTATTACGGCTACCATTTATGGCATCTTACAATCACAAGGTAAAGTTGACATTAATGACAAGGCGTTGATTGACTCATGGCAAAATGACGAGCGTGCCAATATCACCATTAATGACCTGCTGCACATGAATAGCGGCCTGAAATGGGAAGAGGTGTATGATGGCATTTCTGATGTTACTAAAATGCTATTTTTAGCCAAAGACATGTCAAAAGTACAAGAAGAAAAACCGTTGATAGGCAAACCAAATGAAAGTTGGAATTATTCTTCGGGCACAACGAATCTTTTGTCAGGTATGCTCAGAAAATATTTCAACTCGCATCAAGATTATTTAGATTTTTGGTACCGTGCGTTAATCGATAAAATAGGCATGCATTCTATGACTGTAGAGGCTGATTTATCGGGAAATTATGTAGGCTCTTCGTATTCATGGGCAACCACGCGCGATTGGGGGAAATTCGGATTGCTATATTTACATAAAGGAAATTGGAATGGCGAACAACTTTTTGACAAATCTTGGGTTGACTATGTAAAAACGCCTACGAATACTTCTAACGGTGAATACGGCGGCCATTTTTGGCTGAATGCCGGCGGAATCTATCCCGATGTACCTAAAGGCCTGTTTTCAGCAAATGGCTTTCAAGGGCAACGTGTATTTATCATCCCTTCTAAAGATTTGGTAGTGGTAAGAATGGGTTTAATCGGTTCTGCCGGATTTGATTTTAATGGGTTTTTAAAAGGGATTATTGACAATATAGAATAAACAAAACTCTAAAATGGAGAAATAAACGACCTTGAAGACCTGTCAGGTTTTAAAAACCTGACAGGTCTAAGAAATTAACCCTTCCAGCATTTTAAACGCTGGAAGGGTTTGCTCGAAAGCAACTTCGGTTACTCATAACAATAGCCCATTTACACAACTTTTTAAGTTTATTACGTTAGTAATAGATAATACATTAGATTTGCAAAAAAATAGTAAACGTATAGAATGTTACCCAAAGACCCTTTAATAATTGCTGTTGATTTTGACGGAACCATCGTTGAAGATGC
>DRQI01000405.1 GCA_011330545.1 Flavobacteriia bacterium | reverse complement strand
ATCGATAGTTTTATGGCAATTCCCTTATCTAAAAAACTATTTTTAATAGACAATTCACCAACAGGTATTTTAAAGAATAAATTCAATCATCAAGATATCGACTACAGATTTAATGCTAAAAATATAGGTTTTGGCGCTGGGCACAATACGGTCATAGATACTATAAAAAAAACCTCAGAATATCACCTTATTTTAAACCCGGATGTATCATTTGCCCCTGATGTAATTCCAACACTTATAGAAGAATTAGAAGCCGATAAAGAATTGGCTATGATTGCCCCTAAAGTGGTATTTCCAAACGGAAAGCGCCAATATTCTTGTAGAAGATACCCTTCGTTTTCCGAATTGTTATTTCGGTGGCTGGGGTTAGAATTACAACGCGTAAAAAAGGGAGAATATCGAGATAAAGACCTAACCCGGCCCTTTTATCCTGATTTTTTGCAAGGTTGTTTTTTACTATTTAAAACAACCGATTTTGTTGAGCTTGGCGGATTTGACGAACGCTATTTTTTATATATGGAAGATGTTGATATTTGTAAAAGAATAGATGCCTTAGGTAAGAAAAAAATGTATTACCCTTATAATGAAATAGTACACAATTTAAAAAAGGGCTCTTCAAAAAACATAAAATTATTTTTCTGTCATTTTTCATCAATTATTAAATATTTTAAGAAATGGAAAATACAATAACAGTATATTCGTAGTTTGAAACAATCATACAACCGATGAACATTCTAATCTTAGGCTCCGGAGGCAGAGAACATACACTCGCGTGGAAAATCAGCCAAAGTAAAAAATTAAATAAATTATTTATCGCTCCCGGCAATGCCGGCACGGCACAATTAGGAACCAACTTACCGATTGATATACTCGATTTTAAAGCCGTAAAAGAAACACTCTTGAAACATTCCATTGACATGGTAATAGTAGGCCCCGAAGTACCATTGGTAAACGGAATCCATGACTTTATAGCCAACGATAGCCAATTACAACACATTACAGTTGTAGGGCCCAAAAAAAGAGGGGCACAGCTAGAAGGCAGTAAAAAATTCGCTAAAGAATTTTTGTTCAAACATCATATTCCTACGGCTGCCTATCAAAGTTTTACAAGTGACACCCTAAAACAAGGCTATCAATTTTTAGAAAAATTATCGCCGCCGTATGTACTGAAAGCAGACGGATTAGCCGCCGGTAAAGGCGTAGTGATTTTAGAGGATATTGATGAGGCAAAAGCCGAATTGACAGAAATGTTAACCCTACAAAAATTCGGAAAAGCAAGCTCAGAAGTGGTTGTCGAAGAATTTCTTGATGGTATAGAAATGAGCTGTTTTGTACTGACAGATGGTAAAAACTACATCGCGCTGCCCAATGCCAAAGATTATAAACGTATTGGCGAAGGAGATACCGGATTAAATACCGGAGGTATGGGTGCCGTTTCTCCCGTACCCTTTGCAGATGCATCTTTTCTTCAAAAAGTAGAAGATAAAATTATCAAACCGACTATGAACGGATTGATAAAAGACACATTAGATTTTCAGGGATTTTTATTTTTCGGATTGATAAAAGTAGGTGATGAACCCTTTGTAATTGAATACAACGTACGGTTGGGAGATCCGGAGACCGAGGTGATTATCCCAAGGTTAAAAACCGATTTGCTAAGTATTTTAGAAGCCTATGCCCACCGGCAATTAGATACTATTGAAATAGAATTTGATAGTAGAACCGCTGCAACGGTAATGTTAGTATCGGGAGGTTATCCCGAAGCCTATGAAAAAGGAAAAGAAATAACAGGAATAGAAAATGTACAAAAATCTATTGTTTTTCATGCCGGTACTAAAAAAGATGCTGAAAAAGTGATTACCAACGGCGGTAGAGTACTGGCAATCACTTCCTATGGCAATGGTATTCAAGAAGCCTTACAACAATCGTATCAAAGCATAGAGAATATACGGTTTGAAAAAATGAAGTATAGAACCGACATCGGTTTTGATTTAAAACGTTAGAAGGGTTCTAAACCCTTCCGGTGTTAAAAGGTTGGCATAACAATGAAAAAAATACTAATAGCACCACTCAATTGGGGATTAGGGCATGCCACACGTTGTATTCCTATTATTGAGAAAATGTTGGAAAATAGTTTCGAACCCATCATCGCTAGCGATGGAGATGCGCTGACATTACTACAAAAAGAATTTCCACAATTACAATCTTATAAATTACCGAGTTATCACATTCAGTATTCAAAAGGCAAAAATTTAAAATATAAGCTATTGTTGAGCACTCCCAATATTATAAGAGCCATCCAAAAAGAAAAAAAAATAACAGCGACAATTGTACAAAAAGAACAACTTTCAGGGATTATATCTGATAATCGTTTCGGAGTGAGAAATTCAACCGTGCCGTCAGTATATATTACCCATCAGTTACAAGTATTATCAGGAAAAACTACGGCAATTACTACGGCATTACACCAACAAATTATTGCCAAGTTTGATGAATGTTGGATACCCGATACGCAACAGCAACCCAACCTTTCCGGAAAGCTTTCCGAGACACATGCTGCCAAACTCAATATCAAATTTGTAGGAGCCTTAAGCCGATTAAAAAAGCAAAAATTACAAAAAAAATATGAACTGCTAATAGTACTTTCAGGCCCCGAGCCGCAACGCACTTTACTAGAACAAAAATTACTAAAACAGCTTAAAGCATATACCAAAAAAGCCTTGATGGTGAGAGGGGTTTTTACAGAGAGTATACCCGTTAACATATCAAATACAACTGTTGTAAACTACCTGTTATCAGACGATTTACAAAAAGCTATCAACCAAAGTAATATTGTATTGGCACGTTCAGGATATTCTACCCTGTTAGATTTACAGAAGTTAGAGAAAAAAGCTTT
>DRQI01000404.1 GCA_011330545.1 Flavobacteriia bacterium | reverse complement strand
ATACTGGCGTTTTATAAAAAGTTATGCTTTTAAATATTTCAAGAGAATATAGTATATTTGTAAACTAATAGAATTTTCTATGAAGGGACCTTTATTTTATGCCAAAATATTACTCTTTGGTGAATATGGAATCATCAAAGATTCCAAAGGATTGGCAATTCCGTATAATTCATATCAAGGAGCCTTAAAAGTTTCGGGTAACTTATCTTCTGAGATTGCTAAAAAATCAAATGAAAATTTACGGAATTTTTACCGCTATTTGTATAATCTTACTGATAAGGATTTGGTACATTTTAGGCTAGAAGAGTTTAAAAATGACTTGGATAAAGGCATGTATTTTGACTCTAGCATTCCGCAAGGCTACGGCGTTGGCAGCTCCGGGGCATTAGTTGCAGCTATCTACGATAAATATGCCGACGATAAGATTACGGTTTTAGAAAATTTAACCAGTAATAAGTTACTAAAACTAAAAGAAATATTTGCTGTAATGGAATCTTTCTTTCACGGCAAAAGTTCAGGATTAGACCCGTTAAACAGTTATTTGAGTATTCCTATCTTAATCAATTCTAAAGACAGTTTGGAAGCTACCGGAATCCCGTCGCAAAAAGAAGGCAAAGGAGCTGTGTTTTTACTAGATTCTGAACAAATTGGCGAAACAGAACCTATGGTGAGTATTTTTATGAATAAAATGAAGAATGAAGGGTTTAGAAAAATGTTGAGTGAAGATTTTGCCAATTATACCGATGCTTGTATTGATGATTTTTTACACGGCAATATCAAATCACTCTTCGGTAATGTAAAACAACTTTCTAAAGTGGTGTTACACCATTTTAAGCCCATGATACCAAAAGCCTTTCATCAGTTATGGCAACAGGGAATTGAAACCAATGCCTATTATTTAAAACTTTGTGGCTCCGGTGGAGGCGGCTATATTTTAGGATTTACAAAAGACTTTGAAAAAGCCCAACAAATTTTACACAATTACAAGTTAGAATTGGTATACCGTTTTTAATATTGTTTTAGCGTATTATGGATTTGCTCAAAGTTGCCGAAAACAATACCCCGAAAGAACCGAAAAAGTATCCGTTTTACTACAAATTTTTAAGCCTCTTATCAGTCGTTAGGGGATACAATATCGTTATTATTGTCTTAGCACAATACTTGGCTTCTATCTTTATTTTTTCACCCGATAAATCACTGCGAACCGTTTTATTGAATCTCGATTTGTATTTTATTGTCTTGGCCACAGTTTGTGTCATCGCATCAGGATATATTATTAATAATTTTTACGATGCCGATAAAGACAAAATCAACAGGCCTCAAAAAACAAAAATTGACAGTATTGTAAGTCAAAAAACCAAGCTCTATATTTATTTCATATTAAACTTTTTAGGCTTTGGATTTGGGTTTTTGGTCTCATGGCGCGCTGCCTTGTTCTTTGCTATTTATATTTTCTTACTTTGGTTGTATTCACATAAGTTGAGACAATATCCGTTGGTGAAATTATTTTCGGCAGCCATATTGGCCATCCTTCCTTTCTTTGCCATTTTTGTGTATTATAAAAATTTTTCAACTATTATTTTTACGCATGCTTCCTTTTTGTTTTTTGTGTTATTAATGCGCGAATTAATTAAAGATTTAGAAAGTATCAAAGGTGATATTGTATCCAATTATATGACTTTACCCATAAAATACGGCGAGCGTTTTACAAAAATGCTCATATCGTTAATCGCCCTATTTACCTTGTCGCCAACCTATTTCCTCTTGCGGTATCCTGAAATAGGGTTGATGAAGTATTATTTTTATTTTTCAATAGTCATTTTATTAATTTTTGTTTTATTGCTCTGGAAATCCAATTCAAAAAAAAATTACATCTTATTGCACAACATCCTCAAATTACTAATCATTGCGGGCGTGTTTAGTTTGATGTTTATTGATACTTCTGTGATTATTAAAAGGATATTATTATAGTATTCAACCTAAATTAAAGGGTATCAGCTTTACGTAGTATCAAAAAATTTGTTAACTATCAGATGGAGGCTTCTTGGTTATTAAAACGAAAAGTTCTATTGAACATGGAACAGGGTATTTTATTAAGGCAACCGCTTAAATTGTTTTTATAAAATTGTATCGAGAATTTAGCTATTCGCTATTAAAAAAGCTCTCGATACGCCACTCTTTCGTCGCGGCACTCGAACTGATATTACGATAGAATATTAAAAAACTATTTATCAATAACATATCATTAAATGAATGGAATGATACATTAGCCCCGAAATTCCAAAGCCAATTTACAATTAAGGTTTAATCTTATTGTATTGGATATGAGTGGTATACTTTTTCAATATTAAAATACAAAACAGTAGTAAAATAGTGTATCTTTGCCGAAAATTATAAACAATGGCAACCAACAAAAACTCGTCGAGAGGACGACACGCCAGTAGTACTTCTCGCAATACCAATCCTAAAAAACAACACAAAACATCTTTTCAAAAAGCGAAACCCAACCGGTATCGCAAAGGCATCCGAAAAAATACACCTCAACGCAACACTGAAGAACCAACCGAAATCAGGTTGAACAAATTTATTGCCAATTCGGGTATCTGTTCGCGAAGAGAAGCTGATACTTATATCAAAGCCGGCAATGCCACGGTAAATGGAAAAGTAATTACCGAAATGGGGTACAAAGTTCAGCTGAATGACGAAGTGCGATTTGACGGCACACTGATTCACCCCGAAGCCAAACAATATATCTTATTGAATAAGCCCAAAAACTATATTACCACCATGGACGACGAGCGGGGAAGAAAAACGGTGATGGAACTCGTAGCAAATGCTACCAAAGAACGCATTTATCCCGTGGGTAGGTTGGATAGAAATACCACCGGATTACTACTGTTTACCAATGATGGCGAGTTGGCAAAAAAACTGACACACCCCAAACATTCTGTTCGGAAACTATACCACGCTTCATTAGATAAGAAATTATCAATGAAAGATTTACAAAAAATTGCCAACAATTTTACCTTAGAAGGAAGGATGGTTTTTGTAGATAATATCTCGTATATAGAAAATCAGCCGAAAACCGAAATAGGCATTGAAATCCATTCGGGCAGAAACCGCATTGTACGCAAAATATTCGAACACTTCGGGTATAAAGTTGTAAAACTAGACCGTGTTGTTTTTGCCGGACTCACCAAAAAAAACCTTCCCCGTGGGCGCTGGCGGGCACTTACCCAACAAGAAATTAATAATTTAAAGATGGCGTAAATGAGACTTTTGTCAAAATCTTGTAATCTGGGGTCAGTTTTTAATAATTTTTTTAGTCAATACTCCTACCTCAGACGTAATTCTCACTAAGTAAATTCCATCTGTTAACTCGGCAATGGGGTACGATTTGTTTTCAGTAAAACGGCCTTTAAATGTTTTGACCAACCTTCCGGATATGTCATAAACATCAACTTTATTAGCTTCGGTATTAATTTTAAAAGAATCGGTAACGGGATTGGGATATAACGAAATAGCATCCACCAAACGCTCATCGCCTACAGCCAATGTAACTTGACTACTTCCATATACCTTAAACTCTCCGGGCAGTAAACTAATCATCGCATTTACATCGGTAACATTTATGGTTGTATTATTATTTAAAAGGTCATACCAAGTACCGGTTTGTTGAAATTCAGGGTCTATACTTTGCGTAGTTACTCCAAAATTACCAATAATGGTGATATGTTTAAGGGTTGGATTGGCGGCCACATCGGTCAAATGAATTTTCTTTAAGCCACTGGTATTGCCAACATCTAAGGTAAAATCATCTGTTTTAAAAATAGCTTCTTGCTTTTTTAATTTGATGAGTTTGGCCCAAGCATCGTATAGGTCTTTTCTGTCTTGTTGGGTAAAATAATCCCATCGTATAGGCTTATTGCCGGTTCTACCGTTAAAATTAATTGAAAAATCATAGCCTAATTCGCCAAATTGCCATATCATTTTTGGCCCCGGTACCGTAAAGAAAAAAGCTCCTGCCATTTCCATTCTATCTAAAGCGGTAGCTAAATCCTTCACATTATAACTTCCACTTGAATTGCCAAACTGTAAATTTTTATACATCAAGCGTTCTTCATCATGGCTTTCCATATAACTCATATTAGCAGGTACTGTCCAGCCTCTATTTTTATACGAAATCCAAGAAAAATCTGATTTTACGCTACCGTTTACAATATCATGATAGCCCATGGTGGCCTCGTTATAATTAAAATTAAAATTACTCCACATCATAATCCCCTTACCTTCACTTAAACGATAATTTACCCATTCGGTTTCTTCAGCATTGGTACCTAAGTGCTCAAAAATGACATAAAAATTAGGGTCAACATCCCACTGATAATCAGCATACTCTTTTAATACGGCTACCCTATCTGCTTGAAAAGCCCCGGTACAGGCATCATCAGAAGGCGTACAATTTTGAGTAAACCCTTTGGTTAGGTCCCATCTGAATCCATCAACATGGAATTCATTAATCCAATATTGCGTCGTTCTTTTTACATAATCTTTAGTGGCTTGTTGACTGTGGTTAAAGTCATTAAATACACTAAAAGAATGTGTAGCTACCGGATTGAAAAACGGACTGTCACTACTCGCTTGTCCGCCATAGCCACCGTTATCAGTATTCCATAGCCTGTAATAAGGGTTTTGTCCGGTTGCATGATTATAAACTACATCTAAAAAAACGGCAATTCCTCTATTGTGGCATTCATCAATCAACTGTTTAAAAGCCGTTGGGGTACCGTAATATTTGTCTAGTGCCATGTGAAACGACGGGTTATACCCCCAAGATTCATTATTGTCAAACTCGCTTACGGGCAAAAATTCTATGGCATTAATTCCTAAATTTTGTAAATAATCTAACCGGCTTTTTACCGCATCAAAACTATGCAGTACGTCAAAATCTCTTATCAACAATTTATAAACTACTAAATCGGTTTTTGCAGGACGTTGGAAATTGGTAGTTTGCCAAACATAGGGCGTATCTCCGGTTCTTAACAAGGTTACCGCGTGATTGGTTTTTCCTGACGGATAAGCCGGTAAATTAGGATAGGTGGTATTATCGATAAATACATCATTTGATTCATCTAAAATGGTTGTAGAATACGGGTCGGCAATTACAATATCGCCATCCACCACATATTGATAGGCATGATTTGTTTGTGGAGTTAAGCCCGTCAATTCAATCCAAAAACGATTGTTAGGCGTATCCTTATTCATTAAATAATTATTGTCGATTTGCCAGTTGTTAAAATCGCCAATAACGTGTACTACTTGCTTATTAGGGGCAAACAAAACCAGTGTGGCCTTGGTGTTGTCATTCGGATTTAGATTGAGCCCGTCTTTCATTCCTGTCGGAACCGTTTGTTCTGGAACCGATACAATGGCCTGAAAAGTTTCAACCAAGGTAGTGCCATTATTAGTAGCTTCTAAAAGGTAAGTTGTATTTTGCGTTACAGTATGGTTAAAACTATAGGAAGTACTATTATTTGTGGTATTAATGGTGGTACCATTAGCTTTTAATACAAAATCTGCCGCCAATGAAGTAGTAGCTGTTATGGCTAATGACTGCCCTGAATTCAATAGGGTAACACTTTGTGTTGGGGCTGTTCTTGTCAATTGAAAGGCACCTACTTCTACTACATTATCTTGCGATTTTTTATCGCCGGTACCGTCTTTTGCTTTTACCAAAAACCCGATACTGCCGATACCTGTTCTATTATAAAAAGTAGTTGGCGTAAATGATATTGAATAAGTGCCATTACCATTATTGGTGAGTTTTTGTGCTTCGCTTGAATTATTCCATGTGCCATTGGTAGGAGAATCCATAGAATTGGCATCATTTAAATCAAAAGACCATGCCCAAAGATAAATATCAGTTACTCCCCAAGCTGCCGGATTTACATTAGAAACCGTAATGGTTATGGGGTCATCTTCATTAAAAGTAGGGGGTGTTACGGTAAAGGTAACATTTTGAACTTGGGCATAACTAAAGCTGCTTAGCAGCAGTAAAAAAAAGAGTAGTGTTTTTTTCATGTGTTTTTATATTTATTGTAAACATTTTAAAAGGTAATTCTCTATGCCAATTTGAGCCTGCCTACAGTAGGCAGGCTCAAAGATGACATCTAAACCAATATAACTATAAAATAGGTGTTTAGTTAAATTGGCCTTTGATAACTTAACTATCACATTTTTTAGAAACAGTTCTTTTTTTACTTTACTGCTAATTTAAATTAAGGTATGTTAAAATACTTAATTTATGGTATATGTATTATCAGTAAAGTTTAAGGTAATGGTAACTGTACCGGCAGTAACGGCAATGTTGTCGCCACCGCTGTCTAGTGTGCCATCAGCTCCTGTATCTCCAAAATTTATAGCCCAGTCTTCATTCACACGGAATTTAATTTCACCGTCTATCAAAGTAATATTTTCTGCTACCCAAATATCAGGGTTCACTTGTGTGAATGTAAAATCAGGGCCACCGTTGCCCCAATCATTGTATCCTGAGCCAACTACGCCAAATAAATCGGCTGCCTCTATAGTATAAGCATTATTATTTAGATCTAATGTAATGGCATAGAAACCTGCGGTAACAGCAATATTATCGCCACCGGCCTCTAAGGTGCCATCAGCTCCTGTATCGCCAAAGTTCTCTGTCCAATCATTATTTTTTCTAAATTTCATTTCTCCTGCTTGTAATTTTACACCGAGTTTAAAAGTATCGGTTGTATAATCATAGAAGAACTTTGCATCCGGGCCGGCATTGCCCCAATCATTCCATGCAGACCCAACTACACCCCATGAAAACTCTTCAATGGTGTAGGTATTGTTGTTAAGGTCAAGAACAATTTTATAATTTCCTGCGGTAACAGCAATATTATCGCCACCGGCGTCTAAGGTACCGTCGGCTCCGGTATCTCCAAAATTACTCGCCCAATCATTATTCTCTCTAAACTTAATTTCACCGTCTTTTAAGGCTACATAGGCAACCAATACATTAGGTTGGTCTGTAGTATAAAACGGCGCATCTGCAAAGGCACCCCAGTTATTATATCCTGAGCCTACCACACCCCAAGTAGCTATTTGAATATTTGGCCCGGTTACAATTTCGGGTAATACTACTACTAAGGTTTGTGCTTCTGTAAAAACTTCGGTAGTACTGTTAGAAGCTCCTGCAAAGGCTCTAAGCCTAAAATAAATATTCCCCGTATCAGGTTCAGGGGTATTTGGGTCATTATCTAAGCCTGCATCGGCAGCCATGGCCAATAATTGGCTTATGGTTACAGCCAATTCATTGCCTGAAGTACTTCCCACCACAGTGGCATCACTAAAATCACCGGTTATAGAACGTTGTAATTCATAAGTAATATTGGTAGGCACATCAAAATCTGCGTCAGACCATGTAAAGCGTTCTCCTAAATTATCAGCGGCAGCCGGGGTTAGGGTATATTGTGATAAGAATGAATTTGTAAAAGCAAATGCATCGGGTTCTTGTGCAATAAAAACAATACTGTCATCGGTTGTACAAGAATTAAAGCTAAGAATAGCTATGATTAATAGTCCTAAAATTTTTATTTTTCTCATTTTATTTTTGTTTTAGTATCCTTCGTTTTGTTGTAAATTGGTATTAACGCCTAAATCTGATGCCGGAATTGGCATAACGTCTCTAAACGCTTCTGTGGTTGTACCTTGAGGAACGTTTCCTTTCCAAGGCCAGATGCCTTGTGTGGTAAATTGTCCGAATCGGATTAAATCGGTTCTGCGGTGTGCTTCCCAAAATAATTCGCGTGACCTTTCAGAGAGTATAAAGTCTAAGGTTAAATCGTTTGTAGTAATATTTCCGTTGGTATTTCCATAAGCCCGTTCTCTCAATTGGTTGATATAACCCACTGCAGTAGCAGCGTCACCACCTCCACCTCTCACAAAGGCTTCGGCGTACATTAAGTAAGCATCTGCCAACCGAAACATTGGAAAATCAGTATCGGGATGATTGTCGGGGTCTGAACCCGGATTGCCATTTACATCTACATTTTTAAATTTTTGGATGGCAAAACCATGTGTGAACCTAGAAATATCATCAATTGCTTTTTGTTGTCCGTCTGTATAGAACAATGCCCTTCCGTCTGCTGAATTTTCTTCCCCCGGAAATTGCTCGACAAATGTCGATGTTGTCCTAAGTCCGAACCAACCACCATTAATTCCGAAATCTGCTGGTGGCATACTTCCTCCTACCGGAGCATGTACTAAAAATGTCATCCCTCCAAAAGATTGTGTGTTTAATCCATCGAAAGGAATGGTGAAGATGACTTCATTTTGAGCCCCATTGGTATCATTATCTGCTAAAAACAGTTGGTAATACGGGTTGCCCGGAATAGAATAACCGGCACCGGTAATTTTATTGACATACGTAATTACATCACTGTAACGAGGTACGCCGGTATAGACTTCTGCATTGAGATACAATTTAGCCAATAGCATCCAAACAGCTGCCTGGTCGGCACGGCCATATTCATTTTGCCTTGCGGGAACAATCTTCCCTTCGATGTCTAATAATTCTGATTCTATGAATGTAAACAAATCGGCGCGTTGAATTTGATTGGGTAAAAATGCCCCAATTGGGTCAGCATCTGTTACAAACGGCGGATTGGCAAATAAATCCATCGCATGCCAATAGCTGAGGGCTCTCATAAATCGTGCTTCTGCCCTAAAATTTTGAATCT
>DRQI01000403.1 GCA_011330545.1 Flavobacteriia bacterium | reverse complement strand
CCTAAGGCTTCGTGTATATGTGTTAAGGCTGTGTTTTTCATGTGTTGGAATTAAATGATGTAATGATTGAATGTTAGAATGATTGAATGATGTAATGTTAGAATGATTGAATGATTGAATGATTGAATGATTGAATGATTGAATGATTGAATGATTGAAAATTGTAGGAACAAAATTACAGTTTATTTATCCAATAAAAAAGATTTTAATTCGGTATAAGAACTGATGAAGGTTGCTTCTTTGGTTTTGTGAATAACTTCCTGAATTTGAGTAGGTAACGGAATGTTATTGCCAATTATCGGTTCTACAACATCTAAAAACTTTACCGGATGTGCCGTTTCTAAAAATACGCATTGCACGCCTCGATTTTCTTTGAGGTATTCTTTGGCGCCCAGATAGCCAACGGCACCATGTGGATCGGCTATATAGTTACATTTTTTGTATAAGTGGAGCATGGCTTCGCGGGTTTCATCATCGGTAAAAGAGTAGGAGTACAGGTCGTTTTTCAAGGCTTCAAAGTCATTTTTATAAATTTTTTGAATTCTTATAAAGTTACTTGGGTCGCCTACGTCCATGGCATTGGAAATGGTTTGAAATGAGGGCTTTACGATGTAATCGCCTGTTTGTAAATATCGGGTAACCACATTATTGCTATTATTGGCAGCAATAAAATGGTGAATGGGCAAGCCTAATTGCTTTGCTAACATTCCGGCACAGATATTTCCGAAATTACCACTGGGTACCGAGAACACCAATTTTTTATTCTTATCTGCCAGTTGTTTGTACGCAAAGAAAAAGTAGAACATTTGAGGTAGCCACCGTGCTATATTGATAGAATTGGCAGAAGTTAATTGCTTTACGGAAGTAATGCCGGTATCTAAAAACGCTTTTTTTACCATGGCTTGACAATCGTCAAAGGTACCGTCAACTTCTAAGGCTTTGATATTTTTGCCGAGGGTGGTGAGTTGTTTTTCTTGAACTTCACTTACTTTGTTGCTGGGATAAAGAATAACAACATTTACATTTTTTACCCCTAGAAATCCACTGGCAACGGCACCTCCGGTATCTCCCGAAGTAGCTACCAATACGGTAACTTCTCTATGGCTCTCTCTATTCAAATAGCCGAGGCAACGCGCCATAAAACGTGCGCCCACGTCTTTAAATGCCATAGTTGGGCCGTGAAAGAGCTCTAGGGTTTTGATATTTTCTTCAATGGCTACCAACGGAAAATCAAAACTGAGGGTTTCGTCAATGATACGTTGTAATTCGGCTTTCGGAATTTCATCTCCCACAAATTGCCGTATGGCCGTAAAAGCAATTTCTTGGTTGGAAAGCTGTTCGATATTATTGATAAATGCGGTTGGCAATCTTTTGATTTCGTTTGGAAAATAGAGGCCTTTATCTTCGGCCAAGCCTTTGATGACAGCATTTTTAAAATTGGTTTCTGTTGCTTTTTTATGGAGGCTATGGTATTTCATGTTTCTTATTTTTCGAGTTGCCTTTTATTCTTTGTTTACAAACCCTTTTTCTCTACAAAATTTTAATCCCTTGTTGGTTGATAGCCGAAGTATACATCTTAAAATCGATAGTTGTATTTTGATACACTTCTCTGATGGCGTTGCTTACTTTTTCGGCAGTATCTTCTCCTTTGCTCAAAGCAAAAATGGAAGGCCCGGAGCCCGAGATGCCAACTCCCAAGGCTCCGTTTTGCAGCCCGGCAGTTTTTACCGTGTCAAAATGCGGAATCAACCCTTTGCGATAGGGCTCGGCAATTACATCGACTAATGATTTACTTAAAAGTTTATAATCACTTGTGTATAAAGAACTTATAAATCCAGCTAAATTAGCAGCTTGCCGTACGGCATCGGCTATGGGAATGGCCGGTTGCAATACGTTTCGCGCATCTTCGGTACGCACTTCAATTTGCGGATGTATGATGGTAACCATCAATTCTTTAGGAACAGGCAGTTTTACAATGGTTAAAGGATGGTAGCTTTTTACCAAGATAAACCCACCGTAGATTACAGCAGCAACATTATCGGCAATAGGCGAACCACACGCCACTCTTTCGCCAATTCGGGCAAATTCCACCAGTTCTAACCGGGTAAAGGGTTTTTCTAAGAGTTCATTTACGGCAAAGGCGGCACCTGCGGCACTCGAAGCACTACTTCCTAACCCACTGCCGGGCTTTACTTTTTTTATGAGTTGTATATCAATGCCTATATCAGCTTTGGTTTGATTGAGCATCGCCAAAGCCACCACGCCGGCAGCATTATGTTTGATAGCATACGGCAGGTTTGCGCCTTCTATATTGCTGATGGTAACCCCTTTGGTACCGGTTTTTTCAAATATCATTTCATCGCCTACATTATTCAGTGCAAAGCCTAAGGCGTCAAACCCACAAGAAACATTGGCAACGGTTGCGGGTGAAAATATTTTAATTTTATCCATTATGATGGTTGATTTATTTGTTTTTTTCTATGCTATACTTCTGCCGGCATATTTTTATTTATTGGCAACTTTGATAATATCGGCAAAAAGCCCCGAAGCGGTCACATCGGCACCGGCACCGGCACCTTTGATAATCATGGGTTGCTCAGGATATCGCTTGGTATAGAACATTACGATATTGTCTTTTCCTTTCAGGTTATAAAACGGATGCCCTTTAGGAATTTCCCTGAGCCCTACCTTGGCTTTTCCATTACTCAGTTCTGCAACATATTTTAATTGGCAGTTGTTTTTATTGGCAGTTGCCAACAATTGATTAAAATGTGCTGCATCGGCACGTAGCGATTCGTAAAAATCTTCTACCGTAGCAGCTTCAAGATTTTTTGGCGTTAAAAATGATTGGTTTTCTATGTCTTCCAAATCGAGTTGCATTCCGCTTTCCCTAGCTAAAATTAATATTTTTCTGGCTACATCCACACCGCTGAGGTCAATACCGGGGTCGGGTTCGGTATAGCCTTCTTGCTGCGCTTGTTTTACCACTTCGTAAAAATCGGTATCAGTAGTAAAATTATTAAAAATAAAGTTTAAACTGCCAGAAAGTACGGCTTGAATGGTTACTATTTCGTCTCCTGAAGCGATTAGGTTATTGAGGGTGTCTATAATGGGCAAGCCGGCACCTACATTGGTTTCAAATAAAAATGGGGTGTTGTACTGCAACGAAAGCCTTTTTAGCAGGCTATAGTTCTTATAATCAGCCGAACATGCAATTTTATTACAGGCTACAACGGCAATATTGTTCTTTAAATAGTTGCCGTATACTTTAGCTACTTCTTCATTGGCCGTAATATCGACAAAGATACTATTGCGAAGGTTGAGTGTTTTGACGGTTTCAAAGAATTCTTTAAGCGAGGCTTCTTTGCCATTGTTTAAGGTATCTTTCCAAGAGCTGAGGGATATGCCTTCTTCATCGAAAATCATTTTTCGCGAATTGGAGAGGCCTACAACACGTATATTAATCCGTAACGTATGTATTAAATATTCTTGCTGTTGGTGTATTTGTTCGATGAGTTTTTCACCGACATTTCCCACTCCGGTAATAAAAAGGTTCAAGCGTTTGTTAATGTCTTTAAAAAACCGTTCGTGCAGGCTATTTAGCGCTTTTTTAACATCTTTGGTAGCGATAACAGCCGAGATATTCTTTTCTGAAGCCCCTTGTGCAATGGCTCTAATATTTATATTATTTTTACCTAATGTGCGAAACATTTTACCGCTAATGCCTTG
>DRQI01000402.1 GCA_011330545.1 Flavobacteriia bacterium | reverse complement strand
CCACCGGCATCAGATTCTAATGCTACAATAAGGTTTTCGCCATTAGTTTTTACAGCGGCGGCATAGGTTTTACCTCCTCTCGAGCCATTTTCTTCATTGGCAAAAAGCACCACCCTAAGGGTTCTTTTGGGTTGAATTTTTAGTTTTCTAAACAACCGTACGACTTCCATAGACTGTACAATTCCGGCACCGTCGTCATGGGCTCCATCGCCTAAATCCCATGCATCCAGATGTCCGCCTACAACGATAATTTCATCGGGATACACACTTCCTTTAATTTCGCCAATGACATTAAACGACTGTGCATCGGGTAAGTTTTGACAGTTTTGTTTGAAATATAACTTTACCTTAAATTTCTCGTCTTTTAATAGTTTGCTCAATAATTCGGCGCCATTGGTACTGATGGCGGCTGTGGGAATTTTTTGATTTTCAGGAGTATCGCCGTAGCTCATCACTCCCGTATGCGGATAATTGTCTAATTTTAGGTTCATAGAGCGTACAATAGCCGCTACGGCTCCATATTTACCGGCAACTCTCGCTCCGTTATACCGTTGCCCCACAGTAGCTCCATAGGCTTGCATGGTTTCAATTTTATCGGCAGGCATCGGCCTATTGTAAAATACTATTTTACCTTTTACTTTATCGCCTAAGGCTTCTACTTCTTTGACGCTTTGTACTTCTATCACTTCGGCTAATATTCCTTCATCAGGTGTTGCTATAGAGCCTCCCAAAGCACAAATAGCTACAGGAAATTTGCCGTAATTTGTTTCTATATGTGCTGTTTCTTTTTCGCCACGAACCCAATGCGGAACGGTAACAGGCTGTAACCAAACACTGTCTAGCCCTATTTTTTCAAGTTCGGTTTTAGCCCAAGCTACAGCTTTTTTATCGCCTTCTGAGCCTGCTAGCCGGGCTCCGACTCTATTCGTTAGTTGATCTAGCCATTGGTAACTATTGCCATTAGTGAGCGATGCTGTATAAATTGTTCTCAGTTGGATAGAGTCTTGTTTATACTCCGATTGCTGTGCTCCTATTAAAACACTCATAAAGAGTGTTATTATTGTTAGGGTTGTTTTCATATGCTGTTCTCAAAACCTCATCTTCAGAGATTCTTTCAAGAGATATTTTTTGTTAAACTTTATACGTTACTAATGCCTTTCTTTTGTAGAATTTAGCGCGGTCAATCATTTTCTAATTGATTTTTAAATTCTTCTAAGCGGGCTTTTGTTTTATCATCCAATTCGGGTTCTTGTATGTCTTTATATTGTTGTAAGGTTTGTAAAATGGTAGTAGCTACTAACAACCGCGCCGTAGGCTTATCATCTGCCGGAATGATATACCAAGGGGCTTTTTCTGTTGATGTTCGGTTTAACAGGTCTTCATAACATTCTTGGTATTGATTCCATAATTTTCGCTCTTTCAAGTCGCCGGCCGAAAACTTCCAATTCTTTTGTTGTAACCGAATCCTTCTCAACAGCCTGTTTTTTTGCTCCTCTTTAGAGAGATGCAAAAAGAATTTTAGTATTATCATTCCGTTTTCGGCAATATGCTGCTCAAAATTATTGATGTGTTTCATTCGTTTCTGATAAAAAGCAGCGTCTAAATCCTTTATGCTTTTTACTGCCGGTATACGCTCTCCTAAAATATATTCGGGATGTACGCGTGTTACCAATACATTTTCATAATGTGTACGGTTAAAAACGCCTATTTTGCCTCTTTCGGGCAAGGCTATATAATGCCTCCACAGAAAATCGTGTTTCAGCTCTCTTTCGGTAGGCACTTTAAAACTGTGCACAACTACTCCCCGCGCATTGACATCTTTAAAGACTTCGCGTATTAAACTGTCTTTGCCCGAAGTATCCATTCCTTGTAAACACACCAACATACTGTATTTGCCATGGGCATACATAGTATCTTGTAATTTACTAATTTGTTTACGCGTTTTTTTTAGTTGTTTTTTGGCATCACCAATTACTTCTTTGGTAGCAATGGCACTTAAATGTACTGATTTAGAAACTTTGTATTGATTGGTATTCATAGGTTTTGAACTGAAAGGTAAAAATAGTAATTTTAATCTTTAGTTCCTTCAATAGATTTTACCTTTCTATCTATTGATATTTTCTATCCGTTTTTAAATAGTTTTTGATAAAAATAATAGTACTTGCAAGGATGAAAAACACTGTACTACTACAAGCGAGCTCAAGAAGCAACGGAGACTCGCGTACCATTATCAACTATTTGAATGCAACGAATCAATTTGACATTATTGATTTAAGAACAAAAAATATTGGCCACTTTGATTATGACTTCAACAATGTCAAT
Source organism: Flavobacteriia bacterium (assembly GCA_011330545.1). Classification (GTDB taxonomy): domain Bacteria; phylum Bacteroidota; class Bacteroidia; order Flavobacteriales; family Flavobacteriaceae; genus Aureibaculum. The sequence goes on along the minus strand of DRQI01000402.1, from coordinate 4,240 downwards.
GATGATTTTATAGGATTAATGGCCGAAATTATTGAGAAATACGATACCCTTGTTTTTGTTACTCCGGTATATTGGTATACTATGAGTGGTATTTTAAAGGTCTTTTTTGACCGGTTTTCAGACTTGTTAAAAACGCATAAAGAATTGGGCAGAAAATTACGCGGCAAACAGATGGCTATGTTGAGTTGTAGTAATTCTAATGATTTGAAAGAGGGGTTTACCATGCCTTTTACTGAGAGTGCTAATTATTTAGGGATGTATTATTTAGGTGATATTCATACGTGGGTGGTAAACGGGGTAATACCTGATGAAGTAAAAATAAATATTGATGGCTTTAAACGAACAATTTCTTGACTTTCTTGTTAAACCCGAATTACAAGACGTCAGCTTACCGCAGTATCAGAAAAGGCTAACTATTCGTTGGAGGCTTCATAGTTATTAAAACACACCGTTCTTTTGAACGTCATTTCTTCCGTTAGGTATTTTTTTGTTTGATGCCTCGAAATGATAAAACCTTTAATTTTAACTTGTGTTGAATTGCACCTTGGCCAACGCCACTATTATTTCTAACATATAAAATCAAAAAAACCATCAAAAAAATCAATTCTTGATGGTTTTTATTTTTACCGGTACTACAAACTATGTATCAATAGAACCCAATACCCGTTTCATAAATCCGTTTAAGGCATCTTTCTTAGACATTCCTTCTTTAATCATTTTATCTACTTCCAAGGCTCCGTAAAGATTTGAAATCACTTCGCCCAGTACATCTAATTCTTCATCTTTTAATGAAGGCACTTCGGTCAAGGCCTCTAACGTTTCAATGGTTTCCACAATGTAGTCTTGATCATTTTCTTCAATAAAACCTACAAGGTGCTTAATTATTGGTAACTTCATTGACTAACTCTTTTAATACATCAAATTTATTGGTCTGTACTTGATTTACAAAAACTCCGTCTTTAAAAGCGGCAAAAGTCGGTAGGTTGTCTACCGTTGCCAATTTACGTGTATTTGGAAACTTCTCAGCATCTACATATACAAAAACGGCTTCTTCATTCTCTGAAGCCAGTTTCTTAAACTTGGGTTTCATAATTCTGCAATTACCACACCATGTAGCCGCGTATTGCACCAATACCACTTTATTATCTGCTATAATTTGCTCTAAATTATCTCGGTCTAATTCTTGAAACATAGTGTTGCGTATTAATGTGTAGCTAAATAGTCTGCTACTCCGTCTCTAGTTGCCTCCATGGCATCTTTGCCTTCTTCCCAGTTAGCAGGGCATACTTCTCCTTTTTCTTGTACGTGGGTATAAGCATCTACCAAGCGTAAGTATTCGTTTACATTTCTACCCAATGGCATATCGTTAATACTTTCGTGAAAAACAACACCTTCTTCGTCTATTAAGTACGTAGCCCTATAAGTTACATTATCGCCTTCTACTTGAATGGTGTCTGTCTCTTCGTCGTATCGTTCATTGGTAATGTCTAAAATACCCAAGATACTCGATAAATTACGGTTGCTATCTGCTAAGATTGGATAGGTAACACCTTCTATCCCACCATTGTCTTTTGAAGTATTTAACCATGCAAAATGAACTTCAGGGGTATCACATGAAGCCCCTATCACTAGTGTATTTCTTTTTTCAAACTCGCCCAATGCATCTTGGAAAGCCCGCAATTCTGTTGGGCAAACAAATGTGAAATCTTTAGGATACCAAAATAGCAATACTTTTTTCTTATTGTTTACTGCTTCTTCTAATACGTTAATTTTAAATGTATCGCCCATATCGTTCATCGCATCTACATTTAAATTTGGAAATTTTTTACCTACTGCTGTAGCCATTATTTTATAATTTTATTTGTTAATATTGATTTTTTTTATTTAGAACTCGTTTAAACTTTTTCAATTAGCTAAAAAATTGTCCTTTTGCACCTTATTTTTGTCTTTTTTTCCTTCCATAGCCTGGCTATGTAACTCAAAAAAGCCTTCAATAGGGTAAAAAACTCCTAATTTTCGCTTCAATCCAAAAAGTTTAAACGAGTTCTTATGCAAATATACTATTCGCATATAAAAATAATAAAAAAAACGAATGCTTCTTTTTATATTGGTATAAACTTTATTTATACTGTACTAACTACAGGCGGGTTCTATTTTGAACACACTCTAAAATTAGATTGAAAATTATTTATTACCTTTATGTTTTAATAATTATTATCCATTCGTAATGAAAAAAGGTACAGTAAAATTCTTCAATGAGTCTAAAGGATTCGGCTTTATCATTGAAGATGGTTCAACTACGGAATATTTTGTACATGTCTCAGGACTAATTGACGAAATCAAAGAGGGCGATGTTGTAGAATTTGAACTAACAGAAGGCAGAAAAGGTTTAAACGCAGTAAATGTTAAAGTGATATAACCCTAATTTTCAGTAGGATTTAACATCTCTCGTTTGCCTTTTTACCAAAAAATAAGCCTATCCGTAATTGTGGTAGGCTTTTTATTAATATGCTCATTGAACTTTTTCAATTTTTTGCCATATCGACAATTTCTAATTCAAATATCAAATCAGAATTTGGCGGTATGGGCCCATTTCCTTGTGGGCCATAGGCCAAATATGACGGTATGAATAGCATGGCCTTATCTCCAACTTTCATCAATTGCAACCCTTCTTTAAAACCGGGAATCATTTTTGAATCGGGACTATAATCAATTGTAGCCGGACGATATCGCCCCATGGCATCCCTGCGTTTATCATATTTATTAAACAATTCTGCCGTCTCTTTATGGTTGGTCACAAACAAATCTCCTGTAGTAAAATAACCGGCATAGTATACTTTTACTTTACTACCTATTGGAGGTTGTTCTCCGTTACCCTTCTTTTCGAAATATATTTTCAATCCGGAAGGCAATACTTCGGCTTTCGTTTCAAACGTTTCTTTTTGCTTTAGGAAAGTTGCCTTCGCTTGTTGCATGGCTTCTATTTTTTCTTTGGCAATTTCCTCTAATTTTTCAAAATATTCGGCGAAAACCTTTGCTGCTTTGAATTTTTTGGCTTCGTTGCCAATCCTAATAATTTCAACAGTATTCATTTTATCATTTTGGGCAATACTGTCAACTACATGTTGCCCTCGCACCACATGTCCGAACACAGTATGCCTTCCATCTAAATGTGGTGTGGCTCTAAGCGTAATAAAAAATTGGCTGCCATTGGTATCCGGGCCGGAATTTGCCATTGACAAAATTCCCGGCTTATCATGCCTTAACAATAGTTCTGCATCGTCATTTACCGGAAATTCATCTTCAAACTCATAACCCGGGCCACCTTTGCCATTGTTCAACGGGTCGCCTCCTTGTATTATAAAATTTTTGACCACCCTATGAAACCTCAATCCATCATAAAAAGGTTTCCCTTTATATTTTGGAGACACATATACATTATTGCCCTCTGCTAATGACACAAAATTAGCAACTGTAATTGGGGTGTGTTCATATTCTAATTGTAGTAGGATATTTCCTTTATCTGTTTGAATATCTGCATATAAACCATTTTCTAAATTTTGATAGCTTGTTGATTTACAAGAAATAAGTAATGCTATCGCCAAGAAAACAATGACTTTTACAATCTTCATTTTAATGAATTACTTTTTATTATTTTTTTTAATTGAACGGTATAAATTAAAGGTTGATTGGATTGAATTTTTTGATACCCTGAATATCCATAGGCCTTATAGGAAGGAAATAAAAATGTTACTATTTCGCCTTCTTTCATTAACTTTATGCCGTCTTGCAACCCTGTAATTAACTCTTGCCGCTCTACCAAATAGCTTCTTTCGCCTAACTCTTCTTCTGTATACAACACATTTCCATTAATGTCTTTAATGGTATAACTATAAACTACTTTATCTCCTTTCTCAGGAAACTTGGTAGCAAGAGAGTCTTTGGTATTATAATAGTACCAAAATCCGTGAGGAGAATTTATATAGCTATGTAGGGAATCGTTTTTCATCAACTGCTGAAAGGCCTTCTCTTCCAGTTTATTCAATACTTTATTGCGTTGTATAGATTCGTCTAAAAATGTGGAGGTTTTTCTAACCACCGGTTTTCTTGGGCTTGGGCCACTACAAGAAAATAACAAAGTAGATACTGTTATGAGTACAATTAATTTATTCTTCATAAGAATGTTGCAATTCGTTACTATAAGTAGGTACTATTTTTAAAAATTTGGCAATGGTATCTT
>DRQI01000401.1 GCA_011330545.1 Flavobacteriia bacterium | reverse complement strand
GCTGATAGCTTCTTTAAATGCCGGTTTAAAATGCTCGTTTTTGATTTGCGAAAAGGGCGCGGTTGAATGTTTGGTATTGAATGTTTGTAATAACGGGTTCATGTAGGTTAAAGTGATTTGTTGTTTGATGACGGAAGACGTAAGTATTCCGATTTTCAATTAATAATTTTATTCCGCAAAGAATCTGTAAAAGTTGGTTTCGTTTCTCCTGTCTCCCGCCTTCCAGCTTTTGTCTTAAAACAATTATTTCTTTTTAATTTCTTCAGAGGCTTTAGCAACTTTCAGTTTTAAATTTTCTTTATAATTCATAATGGTTTGTTGAATATTTTTATCAGTACTGCCAATAATTTGCGCTGCCAAAATTCCGGCATTTTTTGCTCCGTCAAGGGCAACGGTGGCAACGGGAACGCCTCCGGGCATTTGTAAAATAGATAAGATAGAGTCCCATCCGTCAATAGAATTCCGTGATTTTACGGGAACACCTATTACCGGCAACGGACTCATAGAAGCGACCATACCCGGTAGGTGTGCTGCGCCACCGGCACCGGCAATGATAACTGATATGCCACGTAAATGCGCATTTTTAGCATATTCAACCAACTTGTCAGGAGTGCGGTGTGCCGAAACAATATCTATTTCTGTAGCGATGTTAAAATCATGTAAAATGCTCACTGCTTCTTGCATCACCGGCATATCTGAATTGCTGCCCATAATAATACCAACTTTAGCCATAAAAATAAAGATTAAAATATTTTGTATTTTTATTGACCAAAGATAGTAACTTATCTTTGGGTTAACCAAAGAAAACCTAAAATGATACCTCTATTTAATACTGTTGTTTCTTGGTTTCTAAAAAAAAGGAAACACCAAATGGAACTTTTTTTAAAGTATCCTATTGATGTACAGCAAGAATTGTTAAGAGGATTGTTAGATGTAGCTCGTAACACACAATTAGGAAAGCAATACGATTTCAAAACAATATACAACTATAAGATTTTCGCAGAACGAATTCCCATTCGTCAATATGAAACCATTGAGCCTTTGATAGAACGTACCCGAAAAGGAGAGCAAAACTTGTTTTGGCCTTCTGATATTCAATGGTTTGCGAAATCTAGCGGTACTACCAATGCCAAGAGTAAATTTATTCCGGTAAGTAATGAAGCCTTAGAAGATTGCCATCTAAAAGCAGGTAAAGATATGTTGGGCTTGTACATTCATAATAATGAAGATGCCGGATTGTTTAACGGAAAAGGATTGCGCTTGGGCGGAAGCAGTGCCATTTACGAAGATAACAATTCTTACTTTGGCGACTTATCGGCTATTATAATTGAAAATATGCCTTTTTGGGCAGATTTTAGCAGTGCCCCGAAATATGAAACGGCATTGATGAGCGAATGGGAAACAAAAATGGAAGCCATTGTCAACGAAACGATTGATGAAAATATGACCAGTTTGGTAGGAGTACCTTCGTGGATGTTGGTTTTACTACACCGGGTCTTAGAAAAAACCGGAAAAGAAAATATTTTGGAAGTATGGCCTAATTTAGAAGTGTATTTTCACGGAGGTGTTAATTTTAACCCTTATCGAGAACAGTTTCAAAAGATTATTCCCAAGTCAACATTTCAATATTACGAAACCTATAATGCTTCCGAAGGATTTTTCGCCTTGCAAGACCAAAACGGTTCTTTTGATTTGTTATTGATGTTAGATTACGGAATTTTTTATGAATTTATTCCTATGGATCAATACTATGGGGAAGACTCTGTGGCGATTCCTTTAGAGGAAGTTGAATTGGATAAAAATTATGCATTGGTCATTACTACCAATTCAGGATTGTGGCGTTATTTGATAGGTGATACCGTTAAGTTTGTTTCTCGGCATCCTTATCGTATCCGGATAACCGGACGTACCAAACACTTTATCAATACATTTGGCGAAGAATTGATTATAGAAAATGCCGAAGATGCCTTGAAAGAAGTTTGCCAGAAAACAAAAGCTATTGTTGCCGAATATACGGTAGCGCCTATTTTTATGGTAGGCAAAGACAAAGGTGCCCATGAATGGATGATTGAATTTGAAAAACCACCCCAAAATATCGATTATTTTACCGAATTGTTAGACAATGCCTTAAAATCTATCAACTCTGATTATGAGGCCAAACGGTATCATAATATGACCTTGGCTATGCCCAAAGTTCATCAGGCCGAAAAGGGGCTGTTTTACAAATGGCTTAAGAAAAAAGGAAAATTAGGCGGGCAACACAAAGTACCGAGATTGTCTAACCGTAGAGATTTTATTGAAGAGTTACTGGCATTGTCTCAACAATCACATTCGGTGTAAAATTTAGCATTCTATTTATGAAGAGCATTGAAAAAGAGGTTTCTTATAGCATTACCAATTCATATTCCACTTTAAATTCGTTGAGCAATACAACCAAAAATGTTTGGTTGGTATGCCACGGAATAGGTTATTTAAGCCGTTATTTTTTAAGGTATTTTGACGGGTTGAATAGTGAAGAAAATTATATCATTGCCCCACAAGCACAAAGCAAATACTATTTAGGTTCGGCATATAAACATGTGGGTGCCAGCTGGCTTACCAAAGAAAATACGGCAAGGGAAATTGAAAATGTATTGCTTTATTTAGATGCGGTATTGCAGGCCGAACCGTTTTCTAAAAAGTTACATTTGATAGTATTGGGTTATTCACAAGGCGTTTCGGTGGCTACAAGATATGTGGCTAGCAGAAAATTAAATTGTGACCAATTGGTATTGTTATCCGGAGGGATTCCAACAGAATTGACATCTTTGGATTTTCGGTTTTTAAAAGAAAAAACGAAGGTTTCAATGTTTTACGGAATCCGGGATGAATATTTGAATGAAACCGTGATAATGTCTGAAAAAAAACGCTTTTATGAGTTGTTTGGCGATACGGCTACCATTACTGCTTTTGATGGCGGGCATGAAGTTAAAAAAGAGATTGTAAACAAACTCGTTTGAGTTTTCTTAATTTGAGATTTTTATTTGGATTAAAGGGTTGGTATTTCACCGTCAGTTAGTGATTCTTAGCCTTAATTACTTAAAAAGTTCTCGATACACCGCTCCTACGTCACGGCACTGCCATTGACGTTTGAACAGGTATTCACAATAATTTTGATTAGATGTTTGACAGCAGTGTAATTAACTGATAGTTAGATAGAAGGCGTAAGCTAACAGTGTCAATGGTAGTGATTTTATAAAGGCAACACTTAGGTTGTTTTTATAAAATTGTATCGAGAATTTGGTTATTAGTTACTCAAGAGGTTCTTGATACACCACGCCTGAGTCGTGGTATTTGAACTGACATAGAGATAAAAATAATTCTATTAAACAAACAAAATTATATTTTTGTAAAATGCGAGTTTCTTATGTTTATATGTTAAAATGTGCTGATGGCACTTACTACACAGGAGTTACCTCTAATCTAACGCAGAGAGTTTTTCAACATCAAAAAGGTTTTCATAAAAATAGTTACACTTATTCAAGACGGCCTGTAAAACTTGTTTTTTATGCAGAGTTCACAGATATTAATCTTGCAATAGTAAAGGAAAAGCAAATTAAAAAATGGTCAAGGGCAAAAAAAGAAGCACTAATCAATGGTGAATTTGATAAACTACCAAATTTAGCAAAGAAAAAGTTTAACTTTTAAAAGGTTCTCGATACACCGCTCCTACGTCACGGCACTCGAACTGACGATTGAACAGGTATTCACAATAATTTTGATTAGATGTTTGATAGCAGTGTAATTAACTGATAGTTAGATAGAAGGCGTAAACCAACAGCGTCAATTCGAGTGGTTTTATAAAGGCAACCGCTTAGGTTGCCTTTATAAAATTGTATCGAGAATTTGGTTATTGTTTTCTAAAAAGTTCTCGATACACCGCTCCTACGTCACGGCACTCGAACTGACGATTGAACAGGTATTCACAATAATTTTGATTAGATGTTTGATAGCAGTGTAATTGACTGATATTTAGATAGAAGGCGTAAATTAACAGCGTCAATGGTAGTGATTTTAAAAATACAACACTTAGGTTGTTTTTATAAAATTGTATCGAGAACTTGGCTAGGCGTTATTTTAAAAGGTGTTTGGCACATTGCTTTCTACATCATAGCACTGACACAGAAATAAAAGTATTATATCTTTCGGTCAATCACATAATTAACCATAGTAATCAGTGATTTTTTATAGTCAGAATCAGGATACGAACTCAACATTTTTAAGGCGTTGGCTTGGTATTCTTTCATTTTG
>DRQI01000400.1 GCA_011330545.1 Flavobacteriia bacterium | reverse complement strand
TGAAACCAAAAAACATTACTATTTAAAATTAGCACTGGTTGCCATAATCGGTTTCCAGTTAAACTTACTTGCCGAAAAATATATCAGTACCCACCATCAAGAATTTATCATTTTTAACAAACCCAAACATACTCTAATAGGCATTAAAAAAGGAAAAGAGTTGCAATTGTATCACGACAGTATAGCTATACAGAAAGAATACAGCATAAAAGCCTATCTCATAGGCTCTCGGGCTACGCTTTCTTCCTTACAAAATAATATCAAAAGCCTCTATAACATCAATACTAAAAAGCTATTGGTCATTGATAGTTTAGGAGCTTATAGGGTACGAAAGTTTTCGCCTGATTATATCCTTTTAAGAACGTCTCCTAAGGTAAATTTGGAGCGTATTATTGAAACTTTACACCCCAAAATGATTATTGCCGATGGTTCTAATTTTAAAAGTTATGCCTCCCGGTGGAAAAAAACATGTAAAAACTACAATATTAAATTCTATTATACCGTTACAGATGGAGCGTTTGTAGAAAAACTATACTAGTGTACCCGTATTATTTTAACTATATTTGCTCGTTATAAAAAGAAATTCGATACTATATGAATATCATTGTTCCTATGGCAGGTATCGGTTCTCGTTTGAGGCCACATACCCTAACCATTCCTAAGCCTTTAACTTTAATTGCGGGGAAACCAATTGTACAACGTTTGGTTGAAGATATTACTGAGGTGGTCAATCAAAAAATAGAAGAAATTGCTTTTGTAATAGGCCCTACATTTCCGGCAACTACCGAAAAAAAGTTATTGGCCATTGCCGAAAGTTTGGGTGCTAAAGGTATTGTAACGGTTCAAGAAGAAGCCTTAGGTACCGCCCATGCCATACAATGTGCCAAACAATCATTACACGGGCCTTGTGTGGTTGCTTTTGCCGACACTTTGTTTAAAGCTGATTTTACGCTAGATGAGCATGCTGACGGCGCAATATGGGTTAAAAAAGTGGAAAACCCAAGTGCCTATGGTGTTATCAAATTAAACGACGGCATCATTACCGATTTTGTTGAAAAGCCCGCTACTTTTATCTCTGACCTCGCCATTATTGGTATTTACTATTTTAAAGATGGTGAGATTCTCAAAAATGAAATTCAATATTTATTAGACAATAATATCAAAGAAAAAGGCGAATTTCAACTGACCAATGCCTTAGAAAATATGAAGGAAAAGGGGTTGAAATTTGTTCCGGGACAAGTCGATGAATGGATGGACTGTGGCAATAAAGAAATTACCGTAGAAACCAATGGCCGGGTATTACAATTTGAGTACGAAAAAGGGCATAACCTCGTTTCTGACGACGTGGTGTTACAAAATTCTGAAATTATCCTACCCTGTTATATCGGTAAAAATGTAACGCTTATCAATGCTAAAATTGGCCCGAATGTATCTCTTGGCACAAATTGTGTGGTAGAAAATTCAACCATTCGCAATTCGTTAATTCAGTCGGATACCGTAATTAAAAATGCCACTTTAAATCATGCCATGATAGGTAATAATGTGGTGTATCATGGTGATTTTACATCAGTTAGCATCGGAGATTACTCTCAACTAATTTAACATGATAAAACAATTAGGATATATTATTTTAGTATGCCTAAGCATTTCTTTTAGCGGATTTGCCCAAAAAGATTCATTGGCTACCGTTTTTCTCGGCCAAAAAGAAAAAGCAGTATTGCAACAGGAGCAAAAAGATTTAAACTTTCAAAAATTCTTTTTTAAAGCCCTACAACAAAAAGCTATCGGTAATTTTGACAAAGCTATTACAGCACTCGAAAAATGTAAGAATATAAATGATGGTGATAAAGCTGTCTATTTTGAGTTGAGCAAAAATTATGTTGAACTCGAAAAATATGAAGAAGCAGAAGCTTACATCAAAAAGGGGTTGGAAAAAGATACCGAAAACCTATTTATGCTACAACTCTTAAAAGAAATCTATAACAAGCAAAGTAATTTTAAAGAGGCACTAGAAATACAAAAAATAATCAGCGAACGAAAACCGCATTCGCAATTAGATTTGGTAATTTTATATATTAAAAATAACCAAGTTGACAATGCCAGGCAATTATTGATAGATTTAGAAAAAAAAGGAATGCTCTCGGCAAATTTACTGCCGTTTAAAAAATCATTATTAGAAGGTACCGTATTATCTCCGGTGGCTAATGCTGCCAGTAAGCCTGTTGAAGAACAAACTATTGAAGAATTAAAATTTACTTATAAAAGCAATAAATCTTTCAATGTTTTAAAACAATTATTACTAAAATTAAGTGCAAAAAAACACTTTTTAGCCTTAGAAAGGTACAGCAACGAGGCCATCGAGCTATTTCCGGCACAACCTTTGGTGTATTTAATGAATGCGAAGGCATTAAATCAAAAAAAAGAATATAGAAATGCCTTAGAGGTATTACAAATGGGCCTTGATTATATTGTAGACGATATATTGCTGGAAGCTAATTTTTACGAACAAATGAGTTTGAGTTACAAAGGGATGAGCCAAAATATCAAAGCCTCTAAATTTTATAATAAAGCCATAACATTACGGCAAAAAAAATCATAAAATGCTAAAGAGAATTTTTTTCATAGTTGTTATTATGACAATGGTGGTTTCGTGTAAATCTTCCAATGTTACCGGCACGAACACCAATGTAGGAATGTCAGCAAAAAAAGTTATAAAAAACCATTATAAAAATGCTTTTGACAAAGAAACCGTCAATGCCAAACTCAAGGTAAAATATATCGGTAAAACAAAACTGCCGGGCGTAACGGCATCTTTACGGATTAAAAAAGATGAAATCATTTGGATTAGCCTTTCAAAATTTGGATTTCCGGTAGGTAAAATTTTAATTACGCCTACTAGGGTAAGCTATTATGAAAAAATAAATAAGACTTATTTTGACGGCGATTTTTCTTTATTGAGCCAATGGTTAGGTACTGAATTAGACTTTGAAAAAGTTCAGAACCTCTTGTTAGGACAAGCAATTTTAGATTTAAAAAGCGAAAAGTTTTTGGTAGATTTATATCAGAATAAATATCAGTTAACCCAAAAAAACGAAGCCGAATTATTTAGCATTTTGTTTTTGATAAATCCTGATAATTTTAAAATTAACAGTGAAGAAATCCACCAACGAGAAGAAAATAAAAAATTGACCATCAATTACAATACCTATACAAAGGTTGACGACGAGATTTTTCCGAAAGGAATCTATATTGCCGCATCAGACGCTAAAAATACCTCTACCATAGATATTAATTACAGGTCGGTTGAGTTTAACAATCCGGTTAGCTTTCCTTTTAAAATACCTAAAAACTACAAGCAAATTAGATTAAAATAATCGGCTTATTTAAAAAATATGTAATCAAAATAATGTCTTTTGAATAAAATAAGATAGTTTTGTACCTATGCAATTTCGTGTTATTCTTTTCATAGTAATTACTTTTTTGGTTTCCCTCTCTTCGTTTGCACAAACTCAAAAGCAATTAGAAAATAAGCGAAAACAACTCCAAAAAGAAATTAAAGAAATTAACTCCCTTTTATTTAAATCAAAAAAAGAAGCCGAGACATTGCTTTCTGATTTGGATGATTTGACACAAAAAATAAATGTGCGTTCGCAGTTAATTGAAACAATCAATCAAGAAGCCGATGCCCTTTCAAAAGAAATTGCCGTCAATGAAAAGAAAATTGACTTGCAAGAAAAAAAATTAGCAGCGCTTAAAAAAGAATATGCCGAGATGATTGTAACATCCTATAAAAATAGAAATAAGCAAAGTAAATTGTTGTTTTTACTCTCTTCTAAAAATTTTATGCAAGCCTATAAGCGCTTGCAATATATTAAACAATATGCTACGTACAGAAAACAACAAGGCGAGGCCATAAAAGCAACCACTGTTGATTTACGTGCTTTGACAGATTCATTGCAAATAAAAGAAGACGAAAAGCAACTCTTAATTGCACTGCATTTAAAAGAAAAAGAAAATGTTAGCCGCGAAAAAGAATCACAAGAAAAACTAGTAGCCAAAGTAAAGGCCAAAGAACAAAAGTATCTCAGTCAAATTAAGAGAAAACAAAGAGAAGAGCATAAACTCGACAAGAAAATTCAGCGATTAATCAGAGAGGCCATTGCGCGCTCAAACAAAAAAAGTGGCAATAGAAAATCGTCGAGTTTTAGATTGACCCCAGAAGCTAAAAAATTGGAAGCCACCTTTGTAAAGAATAAAGGAAAATTGCCTTGGCCTACCAAAAAGGGTACGGTTATTAGAAAATACGGAAAACAAAAACACCCAACGCTAGCAGGTATTATCATTCAAAGTAACGGCGTACAAGTAGCTACCGAAAAAAAAGCAAAAGCAAGGGTTATTTTTGACGGTACCGTATTATCTATTCAATTGATGCCCGGCCGTAAAAAAATGGTGTTGATACAACACGGAAATTACATTACAGCATACAAAAACCTTGACAATGTATTGGTAAAAGAAGGCCAAAAAGTACATACCAAACAAGAAATTGGCACCATACATACTGATGCTGTAACCGGCAAAACCGTTTTGGCATTTAGCTTATTCAAAGAAACGCAGATTCAAAATCCTGAAGTTTGGATTGGCAAAATGCTCTAGCTGTTTTCAAAAAGGGCTTTCAGTTCTGAAGCATCATCGGGTTTTATCCTTCCTGATAGCAATAAACTCAATTGTTTTCTCCGCAAAGCACCTTCATAACGTTCGCGTTCTAATTTGGTTTCAGGCTCTATGGGAGGTACTTTAACAGGAGTGCCTGTTCTATCAACCGCCACAAAGGTGTAGATACCTTCATTAACCTTTGTTTTTTGTCCGCTTTCACGGTCTTCAGTCCAAACATCAGCATATATTTCCATAGAAGAACTAAAAGCCCTAGAAACTTTTGCTTCTACAATAACTACGCTTCCAACGGGTACCGCTTTATTAAATACTACATGGTTTACAGAGGCAGTAACAACAATACGCTTAGAGTGCCTTTGCGCTGCAATACTACAGGCCCTGTCCATTCTGGCTAACAATTCGCCTCCAAACAGATTCCCTAGAGCATTGGTTTCTCCGGGGAGTACCATATCTGTTAAAACGGTTAATGATTCTTTGGGGGATTTTGCTTTCACACGATTACATTTTAAAATATACCTATAGATATATCACTACGATAATAATCAGCAAAGATAAGGAAATGCTTTGAAGGAAAAACTAATAAAAACGGTAAGAAATATACTGTTTTTTTATAAATCTTGAACTAATAGCCAAGCGCTGCTATCTTCGGTTTTTTGAATTCTATACAAGCTATTAATCGCATCTCTTCTACTGGTATAGCTATCATAAGAAACTTGTGTCAACCCCCATTTATTAACCCCTAAAATCCGGGCATTAAAACCTCTCGCTTTTAAGATTCTTACCATTCTTTCGGCATTTTCAGGATATCGAAATGCTCCTCCAATAACATGATAAGGCTTGGTATCTAGAGAAACATTCAACAAAATTGAAGGCAACGATTCACTAACGATAAAAGTTGCTTTTTCAATTTTAGCATTGATTTGTTCTTGTTGTTTTTCGGCTGCTATAACTTGTTGCTTATTTTTATAATTTTTGTAAAGGGCATTGCCTCCAAATCCCAACACCGATAAGCCTAGTAAAAATATAGCTGCATATTTTAAGTAATAGGGTGTTTTTCTTTTTTGTTCTGTAATTAAAACCGGTACTTTTTCTTCAAGGGCTTCTACTTCTTTGGCGTATTGCTCACGTTTAATTTCGGGCATTACAAAAGAAGACATCCCATACGCAGCCGTTAAATAATTGGTACTGGTTTCGGGTTCAAAAATAATAGCATTATTTTCATCTAAAGAAAGGTTGCCAATTTTTTCAAGGCACAAATCGGTATTTTTTAACTTGGTTTTCCATTCTTCAACTTCAAACTTTATAAAATTCATAGCATGTTCAAAAGGCATTTTATCAACAGAAGCAATGTAATTTGCTAACAAACCATCATTGTTTGTCAAACGGCCATTGAAAGTAATTAATTTGTGAGGCGGATAAAATGTTTTAGAATATGAACTTATAATAGCTGATTTTGTATTGGTTACAAATCCCCCAAAACCGGGAACAATAACACATTCATAACGATACAATAAATCACTTATATAGTTGGAGAGTTTCATTGAAACAAATGTAAAAAAAACTTCGAGTTAAATACTACTTGCAATTAATTTTTTTTAACAAATGATTTGTATATTCACTGTCCAATTTTTTCTCCTTGAATAACGAAGAATTATATCACGTATTGGCGCTCTTACATACCGAAGGAATAGGCGATGTTATGGCTAAGAAATTAATCACACATTTTGGCAGTGCAACGGCTGTTTTCTCTGCCAAAAAACAACAATTATTAGCCGTTTCCGGGATAGGGACTTCCATTTTTTCTGCCTTAAAAGCGAAACAGAACTTTGCCAAAGCCACCCAAGAAATTGCATTTATAAATGCCAATGGCATCCAATATTACTACTTTAAAGATACGCACTACCCTGCCTATCTAAAGCATTGTTTTGACGCGCCTGTATTACTTTTCAGAAAAGGTAATATCAACATTGAACAACAAAAAATAATCAGTATCGTAGGTACCCGCCAAATGACCAATTACGGCAAAGCGGTACTCGAAGAAGTATTTCAAGGCATCAAAGAATACAACCCCATTATCATCAGTGGCTTGGCTTACGGAGTTGATATTTACGCCCACAAACTGGCACTAAAACACCAACTGCAAACCATCGCAGTGTTGGCACATGGCTTAGATAGAATTTATCCGGCCGTTCATAAAAAGTATGCCGAACAAATGCTTGAAAACGGAGGTTTATTAACCGATTTTTGGTCGGGTACCAATCCTGACAGAGAAAACTTTGTGAAGCGAAACCGTATTGTTGCCGGTATTTCACAAGCCACTATTGTAATTGAATCGGCTGAAAAAGGTGGTTCTTTAATTACTGCCGATATTGCCAATTCGTATAACCGGGATGTCTTTGCCATTCCCGGCAGAATTACCGATGCCTACAGCCGGGGATGCAATCAATTGATTAAAACCAATAGGGCGGCGGTATTAACTTCATCCAAAGATTTGGCTTATATTTTGAATTGGGAAAAAGAGGATACTACAAAGCAACACATTCAAAAACAACTATTTGTTGAGCTCTCTAATCAAGAAAAAGATGTTTACGCCTATTTACTAAAAGAAGGAAAACAACAAATAGATATGATAGGCCTGCATTGCAACCTACCCACTTTTAAAATAGCAAGCATCCTTTTAAATTTAGAGCTCAAAGGAGTGGTGAGGCCCCTGCCGGGAAAAATATTTGAAGCGGTTTAGTGATAACCAATATCATTCAATCAACCCTTTTTCTAAAAAGTACTGAATTACGGCTTCTTTCATCAATACCGATTGCTCACCGGGTTTTAAATATGGCAATTCTTCTCTTACTTTATAATGTGGCCAATGGTCATCATCATAAAAATCAAATTCATAATAACCCAACGGCTCTAACAATCGGCAAATGGCAATATGCATCAGGTTTATTTTTTCATCCTTTTCAAATTTGCGATGGCCTTGCCCCAACTCTTGTACGCCTATCAGGTAAATAATGGCATCCAAATCTAATAGTTCCCCTTCACAAAACTGCTCAGAAAGTAAACTCTTTAATTGTTGCCATCTCGCTTTTAGTTGTTCATCTCTTGCCATTCAAAAAAAATTAGAATGCAAAGGTAAATGATAATTCTTAAACCCTATTCTCTGTTAAACCCAGATTGTTCGTTAAAATCTGTATCCAATACCTACTCTGAATGTCTGCCTATTATTTGAAGGAAAATAGTCAAACGTAATCTGTTTTGTAAAACTGTAACTATATCTGGCCTCAATAAAAACCCTTTTTGAAATATTGAATTGAATCCCAACATCTGCAGAGATACCTAAGGTTTTAAAATGTGTATCGCTATAATACCTTACATCATCGTTCAGTAAAATATCTAATTTCGGCCCTGCGAAAAAACTCCATTTATCATTTA
>DRQI01000399.1 GCA_011330545.1 Flavobacteriia bacterium | reverse complement strand
TTGGTAGCCGCTTCTATGGGAATGTACAATTTACCCATGGATGATACTATCTGGCATTTAATTGCCTATGCCGCCGGTACCGGTGGCAGTATGCTCATTATAGGCTCGGCGGCAGGTGTTGCTGCCATGGGTATGGAAAAAATAGATTTTATCTGGTACCTTAAAAAAATTACTTGGTTGGCAGTGATTGGATTTGCTGTAGGATTTGTCTTACTCTTATTTATGGAGTCAATTTAGGTTTGTACTGCAATTTCATTGCAGTTACTTTAGTTTCTATAAACTATAAAGGGCATCGTCATTTCGACAGAGTGAAGAACGAACGACGAGGCTGTCTGAAAAGTCTTTATATCATCATTTTGAGCGCAATCTAAAAATTTCAATTACTTGATAATGAATTAATTATCATTTTTAAAGATTCTTCATTTCATTCTGAATGATGACACTTTTCAGACAGCCCCTTCATACCTCATTTAGAATGACAGGCTCATTTTAAAAAAGAATTTCATTCTTTTGTTTAAAACTATCGATTTCTAATCCATAGTGGGTTATTCCTTTTTAATATCAGTACCGACACTTATTAAAATAAAATAATAAATCTTGGTAGTCAGGATTTTAAGCGTATTTTTGCCGCTTCAAAAAAATTACAATGACAGAGTTTATTAGGAAGCGGGCAGTAAATGCCAAAAATGACATCTTATCGGGTATTACCGTGGCATTGGCATTAGTGCCCGAAGCGGTAGCTTTTGCCTTTGTTGCCGGCGTTGACCCATTGGTAGGTTTATATGCGGCATTTATGATTGGTTTGATAACGGCTGTTTTTGGTGGGAGGCCAGGCATGATATCGGGGGCTACCGGTGCCTTAGCGGTTGTTATGGTGAGCTTGGTGGCGAAAGGAAATGCAATGGGTGCTGCCGATGAAAATTTAGGATTGTATTATTTATTCGCTACGGTTATTCTGATGGGATTTATACAGATGCTTGCAGGAATATTGAAATTAGGAAAATTTGTGCGCTTAATTCCTCATCCGGTTATGATGGGCTTTGTCAACGGCTTGGCCATTGTAATTTTCTTATCGCAACTAGGAATGTTTAAAGAGAATGTTAAAGATATCTATGGCAATACAAAATTATTGACTGAATCAACTCTTGCAAAATTTGAAATTAAAGAGAATAAAGCCTATGATGTTGATACTCATACCTTGGCTTTTCTTAAAGAAGAGAACACATTGGTAAATCCTATAACACAAAAAGTAGCCTATGAAATTGCCGATGGGCAAGTATTTGATGCCACTACTAAAGAAGTTGTTTTTAATATTGATAAAGATAAAATTTTCTTGATAGAAAAGAAAGGGGCTGTAAAACAATTCCTTCCTCAAAAAGAGTTGTATATTATGTTAGGGTTGGTTGTCTTAACCATGCTTATAATGTTTGGTTTGCCAAAGATTACCAAAAAATTACCCGAGGCTCTGATTGCCATTTTGGTAATTTCGGCCATTGTAATTTTCGGAAAATTAGACGTGGCTACCGTGGGTAGTTTTATTAGAGATGGTGGTGGCGATGGTTTAAAAGGCGGGTTACCACAATTTCAGTGGGCTTTGTTTGAAAAGATTCCGTTTACTTGGCAAACCCTAAAATTTATCGGCCCTTATGCCGTGATTTTAGCGGCCATCGGTTTGATAGAATCACTAATGACATTAAACCTTATCGATGAGTTGACAGAAACCCGAGGGAATTCTAATAGAGAATGTATGGCTCAAGGAGGTGCTAATATCGTTACCGGATTGTTTGGTGGGATGGGAGGCTGTGCTATGATAGGACAATCGATTATCAATATTAAAGCGGGTGGTAGGACACGCTTGTCGGGTATTGTGGCCGCACTGACTTTATTGGCATTTATTTTATTTGCATCAGGCCTCATTGAAAAAGTGCCGATAGCGGCCTTAACAGGCGTGATGTTTATGGTAGTGGTAGGTACTTTTGCATGGAGTAGTTTTCGTATCTTACATAAAATTCCTATTACCGATGTTATTGTACTGATTACGGTTTCTGCCTTGACGGTAAAGTTTGATTTAGCCATCGCTGTAATTTCGGGAGTGATTATTTCGGCATTGGTATTTTCATGGGAAAATGCAAAACGCATTCGGGCGCGTAAGCGGATGAAAGAAGACGGTACCAAAGTATACGAAATATGGGGGCCTTTATTTTTTGGTTCGATTGCTGAATTCAATCAGAAATTTGATGTAAAAAACGATCCTGAAAACGTAGAAATTGACTTTATAGAATCAAGGGTAAGCGACCATTCGGCCATCGAAGCCATTTTTAATTTGGTACATAAATACGAGGCTGAAGGGAAATCGATAAAACTAAAACACTTGAGTGAAGATTGTAAAGTATTATTGTATAAGTCGAGCCCTAAATTTCATCAAGTTATTGAAGAGGCTATTGACGACCCGCGGTATCATTTGGCTGAAGATCCTGAACGGTTTAGCAAAGGGCTTTTTGAGTATGAGTAGGGTTGTTTCTATTAAAAAAGATAGTGCGAGTAAAACCACAGTATTCCGATAAAGAACAGGCACTAAAACCCGCGAACTGTTTAAAACTAAAAGTCCTTAAAATAGAGTTTTTGCTTTGATTATTCGTGTTTTTTAGAGTCTTGTGCGACGATTACCGGTGTTGCCAACAGTATTTATGTTTTAATTTCCCAAATAACAAATTTTCCATCTTCCCATTTCATTACAATTTCTTTTATTTTAAATCCTTTTTTAAATTTCAAAACGTGTTTTGGATTTTCACCAAGTGTCAATCTCATATTTTCTTCATAATTATTCTCATCCTTATAATCAAAGTTTTCAATTCCTTTGACCAATTCTTTTATTGTAGCGTAAATTTTGGATTTGTCTTTTTTAATTTCTTTTTCCCAAGCATATTTAAAAGATAAAGTTTCATTATTTAGATAAATTTCTATTTCTGGTGATAGGATTTTCGATATTTTTTCAGAATTTCCTGATGTTAAGATGCTTTTTATTCTTTCGAATGTCGGTATTTTCTCAACATTTGGTTTTGGAAATAGTTCGTTGTAATTATCTAAAATTTTAATACTTGATAATTTTCCTGTTTTGTCAATCTCAAATGAATAATTTGTATTTTCATATTCGAGCATTTTCCCATATTCTCCAATATCTTTTGTTTTAGTTGGCTTTCCTATTTTTTTAATTAATTCTTTTTCAGAAATTCCCATTTTTAAATCCCGAAATTTTAGATCAATATCTTCAAATGCTCCATAAATTTGAATTGAAAAAATTATTTCTTTATTCCAATTAGGATATTCAAAGATTATATATGCACTTTTATCTTCTTTGAGTAAAAATATTTCGGAAACAAAACCATCATCAAAGTTATTTACTTTAAATGGTTTTCCAAATTCGTTAGTTACAACTTCTTTATATTGGTGTATCTTAAAGCCATACAATTCGCTTACTGTTTCTTGTGAAAAAGCAAAAATTGTACTTGTCAAAAATACAATTAGTATCAAAATTTTTCGTGTCATTTTATTTTTTCTCGCCTTGTTGAACCATTATATAAACAACATATTGCGTTTATACGCCTTATGCTTGCAAGATACCAATTTTATAAAAAAATGTAATACCTTAGTTCAATAAATATTACTGATGACTATTTTTCAAAAAGAAATACAATTACCACCGTATAAACGGGGTTTTCATCTTATTACCCATAGTATTGTACAGAGCATTCCTGAACTAAAACAAATAAAGGCAGGGATGTTACACGTCTTTATAAAACACACTTCTGCCAGTTTGACTATTAATGAAAATGCAGATGCTACGGTACGAACAGATTTTGAAAGCCATTTGAATGAACTTGTTCCAGAAAATACGCCGTATTACAAACACACTTATGAAGGAGCTGATGATATGCCGGCTCATATCAAAGCGTCGTTGATGGGAGCTTCGGTTCAAATTCCTATTACCGAAGGTAGTTTAAATCTCGGTACTTGGCAAGGTATTTATTTATGTGAACACCGCAATTATGGTGGTAGCCGTACCCTCGTCATTACCGCAATGGGGAATTGATTTTTTTACAAATAAAAAATCCTGAGCGTTAACCCAGGATTTTTTTGATAAGTGAGAAGATATTATTATTTTATTTTGTCTACAATAGCTTTAAAAGCCTCAGGGTTGTTCATGGCCAAATCTGCCAATACTTTTCTGTTGAGCTCAATATTATTGGCTTTTACTTTTCCCATAAATTGTGAATATGACATACCGTGCTGGCGTGCACCTGCATTGATACGTTGTATCCATAAACTTCTAAAATTACGTTTGTTGTTTTTTCTATCGCGATACGCATAAGACATTGCTTTTTCTACCGCATTTTTGGCTACTGTATAAACGTTTTTACGTCTGCCAAAATAACCTTTGGCTTGTTTTAATATTTTTTTTCTGCGAGCTCTTTTAGCTACTGAGTTTACCGATCTAGGCATAATTTTTAATTTTTTT
>DRQI01000398.1 GCA_011330545.1 Flavobacteriia bacterium | reverse complement strand
CTAGAAATAGAAAATGAATGCACATCCTAAAGAATGAAAACCAATAAGAAATTGAAAAAAATAACCCGATATAAGGGTGTTGATTTGGTAGAAACCCGTACTAAAATTAAGGTACATGCTACCAAACATC
The DNA here is from genome assembly GCA_011330545.1 of Flavobacteriia bacterium. GTDB lineage: Bacteria > Bacteroidota > Bacteroidia > Flavobacteriales > Flavobacteriaceae > Aureibaculum. The sequence goes on along the minus strand of DRQI01000398.1, from coordinate 6,636 downwards.
AAACCTGGTCTGTATTGTCACAATATGGCAATGTATCAACATTTCATGCCGCGGTAGAATTGTCAGTGGCAAAAGGTGATGATAGAGCATGTTTAGGAAATCAAAGGACTTGCATTATCATGGATGGAAAAAGAGAAATTATGATGGTAGAGAAAATTATAGAATTTAAAGAAGGGGCATTTTACAGGTACGAAGTATGTAAGTCTAAAAATTTTCCCATAGAAATAATGCTCTATGCTTTTAGCTTAGAAAAAGGGATTCATAAAAACACCACCCTTTCCATCATACAGAATTACAAGTTGAACCCCGCATTCTTAACCCATTTGTTATACGGCAAAATAAAAGAAAAACAGCAAGAAATATTAATGGGGTATAAGAATTATATAGAAACCGGTGCTAAGAATGTTCCTATAACACTTTTAAAACAAAAAGAATATCAATTTGAATAAAACAATCTAAAAATTATGGAAACTACAAACACACAAACGCCTTTTTTAAGTTATACAAAAGACTATCATAACATAGCCGAAGTCTTTGGTAGAACCCCCGAAATTATAAATACGATAATGCCATTTTCGCAACAAGTAATGAGAGGAGATTCTGAATTGTCAGGAGGCGAACGCGAACTAATTGCAGCTTACGTTTCGATCCTTAACAGTTGTAAATTTTGTTTAGGGGCACATCGGCAAGTTGCACAAAATCTCAATATCGATAAAGCAATGATTGACGCGTTGGCGGAAGAACCCTTAGGAGACGCTATCCCAGAAAAAATAAAGGCCCTGTTAAAATATGCACGGAAGTTAACAGAAACCCCAAGCCGCATTATAAAAGAAGATATCCAAGCTATGTTAGATGCAGGGTGGAATGAAAAAACAGTAGAAGATGTTGTGTACGTTGTTTCATTATTTGCCTTTTATAATCGGTTTGCAGATGGTTTAGGCTTTTTGGGCTCGCCTGAGATCTCTGCTATGAATGGGCAATATCTTGCAGAAAAAGGATATACTTTTTAAGAATGTGAAAACAATATATAAAATGAGCTATATCGTCTCGGGAGCAATCTCGGAATATAACTATTAAAAAACAAACAAATGAAAGAATTAAAAGAACACAAAGGTATAAAACTCACAAAAGTGAGTACGAAAATTAGTATTGACAAACCCGCAGAAGACACTTGGGAAGCCTTGTCACATTATGGAGATGTGCATACGTTTCATGCCGGAGTTGAAAAATCGGTTGCCGAAAATAGCAACTCACCCATCGCAACATTAGGGGCAGAAAGAACCTGTGATATTTTAGACGGTAAAAAGGAAGTGGTTTTAAAAGAACGAATTATCGAGTACGAAGAAGGAAAATACTATCGATATGAAGTATTTGATTGGAAAAATTTTCCTTTAAAAGCAATGTTCTTTGCATTTGAAGTAACACCGTTAAACAGCCAAAAATCAACGTTGGAGTTAACCATTAACTACCGGCTTAATCCGGGGTTTATTACCAACCTGATGAAATGGAAAATTAAAAAAATGGAAAAAGAAATTTTAATGGGCTATAAAAACTACATAGAAACAGGCATTAAAAACGTTCCTATAAAAACCTTAGAGAAACGCCATTATCAATTTGCGTAAAAGATAAATTATTAATTAAGAACAACTAAAATACTTTACAGATGAAAGATATGACTATTAATTTTGACGCCAATTTATTTAGCAGGAATAAAATAAATAACCTAATAGAAGGGTTGACAAACGAACAGTTAAACACTATTCCTAACCAATTAAACCATAGTATTATATGGAATATAGGCCACATACTTGCCATGCAGCAAATAGTAGTTTATAAACTCTCAGGACAAGCGCCGGCTATCAAAGAAGAATTGGTAGAAAAATACAAAACGGGCTCAACGGCGACCACAGCAGTTTCTGACACTGAAATTGACTATCTAAAAGAACAATTGTCAAAAACATTAGATCAAGTAAAAAAAGATTATCAAAAAGGCAAATTTAAAAATTACAAGGCTTTTACTACAAAAGCCGGTGTTGAGGTTAAAAATGTTGAAGATGCCATTTCATTCCATACCTTCCACGAAGGAATTCATTTAGGATGGATTATGCAACTAAAAAAGCTGGTGCAATAGAAAAAATAAGGGTTATATAATTTCTTAGGACAAGCGTGCAATCTGATTCTCCTTCAAAGCCACCAAAAGACTTTGAAGGTTTAGAAATAATTTCTAATTGTTCGCTGCTCTCTCTGTCGAAATGACAAAACGATACATTTTAGTTTATCTGTTAAAAATACGGTAAACTATTAAAATTATCTTTAAAAATTTGTTTTTGTAGACGAGTGGTCATATATTTGTGCCTTTGTTTATAAAAATGACCAAAACACGCAAGCACAAGGCAAAAGAGGAGTATCTTTTAGACAAAGGTATAGAGGCTTTGTGGTGTAATGGTTATAATGGTACAAGTGTAAATGATATTGTTAAAGCAGCAGGAATTCCGAAAGGCTCCTTCTATTTTTATTTTGACTCAAAAGAAGATTTTGTGGCCAAAGCAATAGACCGGTATTTTGGCAAAATGGCTGCCCCGATAATTGAAATTTTACAACATAAAAATTTCTCGGCCAAACAGCGCCTCATCAACTTTTATGAATATAAAAATAGGTTGATGATTGATACGATGAAATGTAAGTACGGGTGTATGGGAAGTAATCTTGGAAATGAAATGTCTGACCATAGCGAAATGATTAGAAACAGAATTTTGATGCGAGAAAATACGATAAAACAACACATAATCAATGTGTTTCTCGAAGCGCAACAAAATAAAGAAATCAATGCTGCCTATGATGCCGCCGGTATGGTTGATTTTATTGAAGATGCTGCCAAAGGGGCGTTGATAACGATGAAAGAAAAACAAAGTGCTGAACCGCTAGATAATTTTTTATCTTTTGTAAAAGAACTGTTTTTAAACTAATTTTTTTAATATATAAAAGACGACTGGTCAATTATTTAATCAAAACTAATGAAAGCAAAACTGCTGATAACTATTGCCTACCTGTATTCTGTTATGAATATGACCGCCCAAGATAAGTTGGCAGCTCATAAAGATTCATACATAGAGACAAATACAACGGCGTCTATAGATATTTTTAAAGACTATATAATTGTAATTAATATTTGGGATCCCAACAAACCCCAAGAAATCGAAATACTAAATCAACTTGTTGAGAAGTACAAAGGTAAGAAAGTGCAGTTTATCGCAATTACAGATAGAATAAGTACAGAAATAGCAACATCTTCCTCGGTTTTTAAATACCAACACCTTGCTGGAGAAGAAGCAGAGAAGTTGTTTAACAAGTATCAAACCGGTATGTTTAAAACTTACCCCATCCATATTATTTTAGATAAAGAGAGAAGGGTAGTTTTTAAAAAACAGCGAATTACCAAAAATATAGATAAAAAAATTGCAAAAAAATTAGATGCCTTGTTAAGCAAAATGCAAAACGGCTCAAATGCCGAGGCCACAGATGAAGTCTATACGATGAATAATTAAATTATTTTTGGTTGAGTGATGAAACCTCTCCGTAGAATGTAACCTACATTTTTGGAGGGGTTTTCATAATTAAGGTGGGTTCTAAAAATCAAAATACCAATTGAAAACATCGGTTCTTAGGCCAAAAGTAAACCAAGTAGTATTCTCTTTTTTTATTTTTACAGTTTCAGTTGTCGGGTCAAAATTACGAAGGGTAACCCCACCGAAAAATTGCAAATTGGTAGTAGGATTTACAGTATAACCTACTTGTAAGTCGGCAATAAAGATATTGGTTTTGTTGCCTTGTAAAAAATCAATTCCGGTATCGCCAACCCGGTCATTATTACTGAGATAAATATTTCCCCCATAATTAACTCCGTTAGTATCGAGGCCTTTTTTGCCTACTATCAATTTAGCATTGCCAAACCACCGGTCTTTTTTATAGCGGGCAATACCAATAGCTTCCCAAAAATTACCACCCCAAAGATGTGCTAAAGGTTGGTTAAAATGGGCGTAGTTTAAAATGGGTTTTCTATGGGCATAAGTATACGGCCTTGCCATATTAAATTCACCCTGTAAATACAAGTTATCAACCTTAAATGCATTGTGGTATTTTGCACCTAATTGCAAGGCAAATTTATTGCCCCAATAACCCGAACCATCAAAAAAACGGCCTACGGTTAACTCGTCTAACACAAATTGAGAATAGGTTGAAATGGTCTTGGTCCATTTGTATTTCGTACTAAAGCCAATTAAGGCATTACCGCCTTCTGAGCCTCTGGTAAACTCTACAGCTCTGTAAAAAATAATAGGGTTGAAGAAATTGATATCAAAACCGGTGTTGTTTTCATTTTCGGTAATTACCGCTTCAAATAAACCTATATTTAATTTTTTATTGACATTCCAACTCAAATGGTGTATGGCAACAAACTTACGCGGACTTAAATTATTTACACTCAACTGAGGGCGTACATCATCTAACCACATCCATAAATTAGTGTATTTTATTTTCCAAAAATTGGTAGTAATTTTTAAATGTGTATATGGTGAAGCTACATCAGAAAGCATCATCGACCTATAACCATCTCCAATAAAATTTTTGCCATGTCCAAATTGAAAGTTAAAAAACTTATTAGGGCTATATGACAAATAGGCTTCGGCAATAGGATAATCAAAACCATTGCCTTTAAAACTTTTCCCTTTTCCCCTTCCGGGAACGGTACCTGCAGCCCCAAGCGGAACATTTGCCCTGATAAAATCATTGACATATCCGGCAAAGCGGCCTTGGCTTTCATAAAAAGAAGAAGAAAAACTAAAATTAGCACCCAATCCGCCTTGTACCTGAAAACCGCGGGTGTTATTGTAGGTATAATCAGCATCATCAGAAGTATCTTTACCTATTTGTAAGTCGAAAATAGGATTTACCGTAAACCAATAGCCTTTTTTCTGGACTTTAAAGAAATGTTCATTCCATAATTTTTTTCCTGCCCAAGAAGTTTTGTCTTTTAGCAATGCCGTTTTTTGAGCTGTTAAATCAACAAATTTTGAGGCTTCACTATACAAATAGGGTTTGAAACTTGTATGGGTATTGTCATGGGTGTCATAATAAAAATTCAATTGGTCATATACTTGATGTGTAAACGGAATATTCAATTCGCTGTTATGTTCAGGAAACGGACTGTCTATCGCAGCAGGTAGCCGAATTTCTTCATTATCAGGAACATTAGCAGGTGGCAGTGTAGTGGCCACCTCTTTTTCTACCTCTTGCTTTTGGATAATTTGTGGGATGTTTTGCTCATTTAAAGGAATAGAAATCGGCATGCCAAAACGCATATCGATAGGCCTGCCATTATAAGTGGCAGGCTTGGCTTTTGGCAGTTGGGCAAAAACCCTTTTTACTTCTTCCTCTAGTTCTTTATATGCCGATCGTACATAAAGCACTTCATAAGTACCTTCTTTAGTAACCAAAAAAATGACATTGACAGTGCCTTTGTATCCATCGTTTGTTACTTTTTCAGGAACTTGAAAAGCTGCCAATATATCGTTGGTGATGTGTTGATTAAAACAGGAAGCCAGTGCATTTACACCTGTACCGTCACAACCTTTATAAATAGGGTATATATCTTCTTGTGCTGTTGAAAGGTTTGAAAGTAGTAGAATAAAAAAGAAACCGATAAATTTATTCATAGTTTTTTTGTGATGTTTATCGCAAAAGTAACATTATATTTTAGTTACCAAGCCGTTTTTAAGTTCATATTTTTCGTGGCTTTCAGGACAAATGGCAAGGCCGTTTTCATCAAAGTGCAATCGATGCCCGTAGCGGCTTATCCAACCAATTTGTTTTGAAGGGTTACCCACTACCAAAGCATACGGTTTTACTTCTTTTACAACCACGGCTCCGGCACCGATAAAAGCATATTCTCCGATGTCATTGCCACAAACAATGGTAGCATTGGCACCGATACTCACTCCTTTTTTTACCCTTGTTTTCATGTATTCGTTTTTGCGGTTTACAGCGCTTCTAGGGTTGATAACATTGGTAAAAACCATTGAAGGCCCTAAAAATACATCGTCTTCGCAAATAACGCCGGTATAGATAGAAACATTATTTTGCACTTTTACATTGTTGCCCAAAATCACCTCGGGCGAAACCACTACATTTTGCCCGATATTACACTTTTTTCCGATAACACATTGCGGCATAATATGGCTGAAATGCCAAATTTTAGTTCCTTCGCCAATACTACAGCCATCATCGATAACTGCAGTTTCGTGTGCAAAATAATGTTGCGTTTTCATGTTGTACTTGCTTATACTTTTGTTGGATGCCAAGTGGTTTTTACTTCTTGGCATTTTTCGATAAAATAAGGAGATTCACAAGCTTCATTGTTCCAGTCGGTTTTTTTGTAAAAAATAGTCCTTTTCACATTATTACTGGCCAATTCATTAATCGTTTTGATAGTATCTTGTCCTTTTCCACAATAGATAATGGCATTTACATCCATGTGTGATGCCATGTGGCTAATCAATTCATCTTTTTTTCCGGTAAGGATATTTACTACTCCTCCCGGAACATCCGAAGAGTGCAATACTTCTGCAAAAGAAATAGCCG
>DRQI01000397.1 GCA_011330545.1 Flavobacteriia bacterium | reverse complement strand
TTAAAAATCAATGGTAGGGGCGTAATTTCTTCCGGCCAGCCTTTTTCTATTTTTATACCTAACTTTATCAATGGCTTCCCCAATCATTTCTTTTTCTGTTTTTGTCTCATCGATATTGTCTCCATTATATCCCGACTTGAAATAGGGAGTACTCACAAAAATATTTCCTTTCACTTCAAAAGCTATATAATGTAAGGAGTTGCGATTGGCATATTCGTTTTTTGTCTTTTTCTTAAAAAAGTAAATATTAATGGTTTTTGAAACCGTTTTCAACACTTCTTTTTGCATAAAAATGATACTGTCTCTTGATTGGCTATAATTTTGATTCGGAAATAATTTAGACTGTGCATATTTTTGTTGAAATTTTTCAGTTTTCAACACATCTTGTGCCATATTATTTTCCTCTAAACTAGCCACTAAAACTCCTATATTTTCTATCTTATCAAATAAGATATCGTGTAATTTTTCGGGTATTGCTAAATTGTTCTTTTTAAGCAATACATAATATGAACTCATAGCTTCAACATCATTGCTTTCTAATAATCTGGACAGAAAAACGGCTACATTTTTTTCATCTCTAAACGGAAACAACAAACTTGTATACACGCCTAAAATGGAAGATTTGCCTGAGTAAAAGCCACCTGAAAACCGGTTGCCATCTTCTTTAAACAAACTTCTCTTTAACTCTAATTTTGCATCGTTAATAAGTTGGTTTTTATATTTTTTATAGCTTTTGGGCTTTATCAATTTATGATTCATTAATTGTAACAACATTCCGTAAATGGGCCTTTTGTATTCGGGTACCGTAGAAAATTCTAATAATTTAGGAAACAGTTTCCGTTTTAATTTCAACGAATCTTTATACTTAGGTAACCAAAACATGTTGGCCATATTGGCAGAGCCCACCGGAAAATCGGTATCGAACAACTCTAATATCAATTCAATAGATTCTTTATTTTTTTTAGCGATGAGTGCTTTTATAATTGCCACTTGCGTTTGTGGGTTTCTATATGATGTGCGGTACAGTTCTTTAAAAAACGGTAAAATTCTAGGGCTTTCCAATTCGCTTAATTCGCTTATTAAATACTTTTTTATTTCTTGTTGGTCTTTTGGAAAGTCGTGGTTTTTAATAATATCTATCAAGGCATCGGCATCTTCGTTTTTATAAGTTAACAATGCGTAAGCACTATAGACCACACTGTCATTTTTTTGCAAGGCCTCTAGAAAATCAGGGACTTTGTTTACAAAAAGGCCTTTGCCTAACAATGTGTCTAAAGGGGTGAAACTAGAGTAAAAGTCTTCTACAAATGCCGAACTGTTACTCAAACTATCTTCTAATGTTTTGAGTTCGTACAAGATGCCTTTTTTAAGGATATTTTTTACCCGTATTTGTTTTACACTCAAACTGTCTCTTAAAAGAAAAGTATAGGCATAGATATCGTTTTCTTTTGTTTTCTGCCTATGGGTAATGATAAAGTCTTCTTTGTAGGGTTCTTCTATACTCTTCCAAAGGCTGTCAATATTTTTAAACATTTGAAAGTCGTGGTATTTTGTCCTTTCAATACTTATACTTTCATTAGTTTTACTACTATACTGTGCCTTTTTAATCGACCTTTCATATTTTTTATGTTTTTGATTTCCGAAAAAATTTCGAAAGGGAAAAGGTTGTTTTGCAATTGTCTTCACCGAAAAATACAAGGATGTGTCTTTGACTATCGTTGGGGTTTTATCATAAACGATATCTTTTAATGTAAATGAATTAAAATAGGTATTGGCATCGATAGTATCTTTCCCTACATATCCCATTAAATAATATATTTCGTCTTTTACCAAGGTTTTTAAAACCAATTTCTTATGCCCTGTCGAATCGATTTCGGTTGTTGATTGATATGACTTATAATCATTTTTAACAAAATTGCCTTTGTCTTTTTCTAATTTTAAATCGGTTAAAAAAGCCTTGTGGATATAAGAGGCTTCAAAAGCGTCTTCTTCTATATAATTTACATCAAACAACGGTACTTCTTCAAAAAAATAGAATCCGTTTTTATCGAAAGACTGTACCATTTTTTTGCCCGACAGGCCATAATTTTCGGTAACATAATTGGCAGGAACCGAAAACGTATACTTGCCATAATTAGGGGTGAAATTTACCCAATTATCATTGTTGGGCTTAAAGGATATTGAATCAAAAACTTCATCGCCATATTTGAGTACATAATCTTTTTTACCTCCTAATTTTACGATAATAATTTCTAACGGTGTTTTATAAATAGCATACCGTTGGTAATCGCCTTTTTTTGTTTTATTTAAAATTTTAATCCCCTCATAGGGTTGTTCGAAATATTCTTTTTTCAGAATTTCACCGGGAATATCTTCGTATAATAAATTGTCAATATCTTTTAATTTAATTTTCGATTTAGAATTCAAATACTCAAAGGTATTCACTCTGGTAATTGCCAAATACGCACCGTTTGCCATATCGGTGGCTACATAATATTTTTGGTTGAGAAAATTCAACTCCCTCAATTTCTCAAAACTTTTAATAGTTAAAAAATGGTCTTTGGTGGCATAGGTTTGCAACTTAGGCGTGATAAAGGTAGCTTCTAATTTATTTTTTAACAATTTACCGTAAGGTGTTTGTTTTGACGTCAGTGGCGCAACGGTATATCCCTTGCTTCTCAACAATTCTATGATGCCATTTTTACCGGGCAAATGTGCTGCGCCAACCCCTGTAAAAACAGCATTATTTTGTTGCATTAAAGAATCTAATACACGTACCATATTGCGATTTCTTTCAAAGAGCATGTATTTTCTAAAGTGTGGCGTGTTGGTAGCTTCGCCGATAGAATCTAACAAGTCTAAATTCCTGTTTCTATAGGCTTCTTCTGTTATTAAAAAACTCGATTTTTCTTTGTACAGTTTGCGAAGCCACACGTCCATTTTTTTCTTTACAACATTATAACTAGCCTTCGTCGTTAAGTACCTCGATTCGTTAAAATCTTCTAGGCCCACCACTTTTTTATGATTTTTCTTTCCGGCCTGAAAAATAAACATATCTAAATACGTTTCTTCTTCAAAATTATCAGCGCCCATTTGTTTGCGGTACAAATATCCGTTGATAATAGAATTGTCAAACCTAATTGCACTCCGTACCGAAAAATCATTCGGAAAATTTAACTTGAATAAGTTCGTATAAAAGTTGCCGCCACGGCCATAACCATAGTTCATGGTATAATATCGGCTGCCTTCATTTAACAATTCGTAACTATTTTCTAACCAAGTTGTCGGGTCAGATTCTAAGGCTATCACATCGCTTTTGGAAAGCGACTCATAAAAAACATCATCCAACCGGAATGCTACCTTGCTACTCACGTGCATCGTACCGTATAGATACGACTCTTTTTGAAGGCCGTTTCCTGAAATTTTCCAAAGCAGACTTTGGTATTTTTGTTGTGCAAATAGATTTGAAATTATAAATAGAGCGACGACTAATACTTTTATTCTCATACAATTTTTAATTTGAAAAGTGTAAATATATTTAATTCTTAGAAATTAGGGTTCATAAATGCGTAAAACCTACTTTTGAATGCGTAATCGGGCAAAAACAACTATTTGTAGTAAGATTATCATAATATGTTGTATTTTTGGAATCAATTTTTTTTGAATGAAAAAAGGCGTTTTACTTGTTAATTTAGGATCTCCAGACAGCACAAAAACCAAAGATGTAAGAAAATATTTAGATGAATTCTTAATGGATGAGCGCGTAATTGACATTCCGTACTGGAAGCGCTACCTGCTAATTAAAGGAATAATTTTAAATACCCGGCCCAAAAAATCGGCAGAAGCCTATAAAAAAATATGGTGGAAAGAAGGCTCGCCATTAGTGGTCATTTCTAAGCGTTTTACACAAAAAGTAGCCGAAAAATTAGATATTCCGGTGGCCTTAGGAATGCGATACGGCTCAATGAGTATTGAAAAAGGCATACAAGAATTGATTCATCAAGGCGTAAAAGAAATTTTATTAATACCGCTTTATCCGCATTATGCCATGTCTTCGTATGAAACGGTTATCGAAAAGGCCAAAGCGATAAACCGCAAGTCATTTCCTACTATTAAAATGGAAGTACTGCCGGTATTTTACAAAAATGAAGCCTATATCAAAGCCATGAGCAACAATCTAAAGCAACACTTACAAGGTTTTGATTATGACCATATTTTATTTTCATATCACGGCATTCCTGAACGCCATATTTTAAAATCAGATCCTACAAAATCGCATTGTAAACTCGATGATACTTGTTGCAATACAGG
>DRQI01000396.1 GCA_011330545.1 Flavobacteriia bacterium | reverse complement strand
TTTGTATTTCATCACCGTAAATATTCAATCCGTCATGGGCTAACCTTGAAGGGCTAAAAGGAGTAATTGCGTCGGGTTGGCCAACAACAGTCCTTGTATATTGATTATCATCTGTGGCATACCAATCGGTACCATCTAAATATGAAAAAGATACTTTTGCGGCAAATTTTTCGCTAAAGGCATGTGCTGCCCTAATACCTAAATCATAAAATTCGTTATCACCGGCTGCATCTTGAGAGGTGATTCCGGTTTTTAAATAAACACTAATACCTTGGTCATCGAAAGGGCTTTTACTGGTCATAAACAAAATACCATTAAAAGCATTTGCTCCGTAAAGTGCAGAGGAAGCTCCCGGCAATAATTCAACACTTTTAACATCTAACTCATTCATTCCTACCAAATTACCTAACACGAAATTTAATGCGGGCGAGGAGTTGTCCATCCCATCAATCAATTGTACAAAACGTGTATTGGCAAAGGTGGCAAAACCTCTGGTATTTACTGCGTTAAAAGTTAAACTACCGGTATTTACGTCTACTCCTTTTAAGTTTTCAATACTTTGATAAAAAGAAGCTGCTGATGAATTTTTAATATCCCTAACATCCATTCTTTCGATAGTAACCGGAGATTCGCGAATACTTTCAGGGGTTCTTGACGCTGATACTACCACTTCATCTAAGGTGGTTTCAGCCTCTACTAAAGACACATCAACCGTTTGGTCATTCTTTGTAATTTCAATCGTTTGAGAAATGTATCCAAGATTTGAAACTTGAATTTTAAATGGTGGGGATTGAGCTACTTTTAAGGTGTATTTTCCATCAAAATCAGTAGTAGTTCCTAATGCCTTTCCTGCTACTTTAATATTGACTCCCGGAATGGGTTGTCCGTCTTTTGAATCGGTAACTGTTCCTGAAACTACCGTTTGGGCATACATGCCAATTCCAAAAAATAGCACAAAAACAATAGTAAAAATTTTCTTCATAATATTCATTTATATGGTTAACAATAGCGCAAAATACAATTTTTTTTGTATTTTATAATGCATGCATAGTAAATTTATCGAAAAATCAATATTTAATAATTTTAACCGATGTTTTCGCAATTCCTTTACGCACACTTAAAACATACATTCCGCTTGCTAAATCAGCAAGGTCAAATGTTTCTTCAAAAGTACTACGCTCACTTGGTATTCTTTTTTTGATAATTATTCTTCCACTCATATCATATACCCTTATTTCAACATCATCCAACGTATTTGAACTCAATGAAACAGTAACCAACCTGTCAACCGGATTAGGATACACTGTAAATGTATCAAAAGAAGTATCATCTACAGAAGCGGTTTGATCTGTTTTACAAAGGTTGATAGACCAATTATTCAACGTTCCTAAATCGCCCGAGGCGTTATCTACTACTTTTATCTTCCAATCGCCAAATGATGAAATTCCGTTTAATGACAAAAGTTGGTTATCGGGTTTTGTCAATCCTGTTACCGCCGGAATGGCAGCATTACAAACGGCAGTAGCGGCCGCATCATCAAAGGTAGCAGTTATATTTTGTCGTTGGGTACTTGAAGAGCCACAGCTTCTATCATAAATTAGCACTTCTGTTCCGTTAGGGGCTTCTAAATAGATTTGCATATCCCACAACCAAGTATGCGAAACGTCCATAATCACATTGACATCGGTAACAATAAAATCATCAGGCACATTGATAACCGAAATGATTCCGCCCGAATTGTTATCCGGAATTTGCTTTGGGATGTCTGAAGCGTCATAAGTAGTACATATTGTTTGAAAGGTACCAATTGAAAAGGGTTCCTTATTAATGGCATAAAAGATATTTCCATCAGCTGCTACCATCACCCTTACATTAGCGGCTTGAGAATTGGGTACGATAATATCTTCTATACCGTCATTAGCTGTGTTGGACGCTAATACCATAGGAAAAGTAAGGCCTCCGTCAAGAGACAATAAAATAGTTACGGTATTTACGTTCACGCCGTTAGCATCGGTACCGGCAACATCCCAAGTTATGGTTTTTGTCTCTCCCGAATTCCAAACAATTCCCGGAATATCTTGGGAGGTAACTACAAAAGGGCCTGCCATATCATTCACTGTAACTGCCATAGCATCTGAAGCTGTTTGCCCTTCTCCCAAAACATTATCCCTCACTGTCAATTCAAAATTCATTACTCTTGAAACACTCGGTGCTACTTCCCAAGTAGAAGCAGTACTTCCTGAAAGTACCGTACCCAATGCAGGCATATACCTATCGGGTATTGTAACCGGTGGCAATGAACGGAAAACCGCCCCTTCTGTTTGCGTTGCTGTTGGCGGAACGTTACTATTTGCAACTTCATTGTCTATTTGTTCCCAACAGAAAGTAATTGGGTCACCGTCTGCATCAGAGCCTTGTCCTTTTAAAATAAAAGGTGTTGATTTCGGAATGGTAAAATCGTTCCCCGCATTGGCAACAGGCACATTACCATTTGAAACCAATGCTGATTGTTGGGCACACTGGCTGGTACCAACGGTTATATTGTTAAAAATTTCTTGAATGCTAATACTGTGAAAATAGGCATCACTATTGCTCTGAACATTTTGTGGGGCACATATACCGGCATAGGCCATAATGGTTGAACCGCTACCGGGTTCAACTGCCGTAGCGTCATTTCTATTACCTCCGCCACAATTACTGGCAGTACCGTTAAAAGTATGGTTGGCACCAAATTGATGTCCCATTTCATGGGCTACAAAATCAATATCAAAACTATCGCCTACCGGGCTGCCCGAACCGGTTACGCCCCGTGCTTTAGAACCACTGCAAGGAGAGCCTAATGAGGCAACGCCGCCGCCGCCCGTACTAAAAACATGCCCTATATCATAATTTGCTGTACCTATAATATTATCAGTAGTAGTTTGGTTTTCGGTAAGCATCGCTGAACCGTCATTATTTGAATACGGGTCTGTACCGGGATCTGTTTCTAAAAAAATTAATTGGTCGGTATTTGCAACCAGCTGCATTGTCAAAGCCAAATCTCTTTCAAAAAGTGCATTTACCCTAGACATGGTAACCGTCATAGCCGACAATACGGCATTAATAGAATCGTTTCGAGTACTCCCTGCTCCAACACCAGCAGCATCTACATGAAAATTAGAATATTCTTCTGTTGCTGCTAATGCTAACCTGAAAGTGCGCAATGTCAAATCATTGGCATTTTTTGCAGTACCTGCCTTTGCCGCTACAACGGTTTTGCTTTTTGTCAAACAATTAAAAGTACGGTTGGTACTAACATTCTTTTTTAGGTAAACCATATAGGCCTTT
>DRQI01000395.1 GCA_011330545.1 Flavobacteriia bacterium | reverse complement strand
CTGGTGCTGTGGTTACATATTTTAACCGTTTTGTGGGGGTTGTGTTTTCTTGCGAAAATCCTACTAAACCTATGGCTGCTATTACTACTGTTAAAACTACTTTTTTACTCACTAAACTTATATTGTTTCTTTTGTGTTCGTGATTTTTCTTTGTAAAATTCATGATTTCTAAATTTTTAAAATTACTATATACTATGATACTATGTTGTTTATTTAGAAATTCCGGCATTGGAATTCCTCTCATTTTTAGGAGAGAAAGGATGTTCGCTGCATTTAATTCTAATACTGCATTTAATTCAATGACTATAATTTTGTTTGCTTATTTGACGCTACTATTTCGCCTTGGTAAAACTATTATGCTACAATCTCTGCTATTGATTGCAATGAACCTCGCATTTCTTCGGTGGTTCTAATAGCTATATCTGAGATAATTAACTGGTGGGTACTTGCATTACCCTTATCTGCATCTTTAAGAAAGTCATTATTCTTTTGAGAAGCTGCTGACTCCTCAATACGAATATCTGACATTTCAATCTTGAAGAAGTTGTTGGTAAACTCAGTCCTTAAATCGTCATTATTCATATCGTCTGTAATCCTTAAGTCTAATGGTCGACTCGGAACCGCTGTTACACTTTTTGATTCTTGTGAAAATCCTACAAACCCTATTGCTGCTATTACTACTGTTAAAATTACTTTTTTCATGATTTCTAAATTTTAAAATTACTATATACTATTTGTTTTTTGGAATTTCCAATTCGGAATTCCACTTGCTAGGGAAGAAAGGATTTTGCGCTGTTTTTGCTATTTTTTGTTCATAATATATTGATTATCAGTACTGTAAATCGATAGTGGACGATTATTTTGAGATGTGTTTTCTCTGTGTTAATCTTCTTCTAGAAAATAACATCTACGCTGATTGGTTCAAAAAAACTTAATTCTTGTAATTATAAGGTAATAGTATCCCAGGGCACTAAGAATAAATTTCTTAACTTAGGCCAAAATATATACCGTACAAACAGCAACATACTGTGTTTGTTATTAGGAAATATTTTACTTTAAAAAACGTTGGAAATAAGTTTCATAACAATATAAAATGAATGTATTTTTTTTATACCATAGGCAACTAATTTTAAACTTGTCAATTAAACAAGATAGGTTAAACAATATTTTTTAATAAAATGAAATTAATATAGGGAAGTTACATATACCCTGCACTGGGTAGTAATGTGTGCAAAGCATAAAAGAATTATTAACGAAATACAGTTCAAACATATAATGAATAATTCTAAATTCCAATAGAGTATCTGGGTATTTTTAAAATTCATGGTTTTCAGGGAGTTTTTAGCTTTTTAAACAAGCGGCGTCTTTTCGAAGATTTTATTTATAAAATATTGATTGTCAGTTAATTACATTCTGTTATTTTGCAAAAATTTAATTTCAACAGGATTCTTTTCATTTTTCGTACGAAAGATTACCCGTTATTTTAAGAGCGATTTACTCCGCAATTCTTAAATCGTTGTTAAAATTTTAGCCGTATTACTTTGAGTAATCATAAAATTATTATCTTTCAAGGGTAAAATTATTATCATTATGACGCGTTTTATTACTTTATTATTGGCTCTTTTCATTTTAAATATAGCATATTCTCAAATGCCGCCAACACCTCCCGTTACAAAAAGCACTCCTTCAGAAATAAATACAATTACGTTTTATGCTAAAGATTCTGTACAGATAACTGCAGATACTTATTTTTTAAAAGGCATTGCCCCTACGGTTTTATTATGCCACCAAGCAGGTTTTAGCAGAGGCGAATATATAAATACCGCCAAAAAGCTAAATGCTTTAGGTTTTTCGTGTATGGCTATTGACCAGCGTTCTGGTAAAGAAGTAAACGGTATTGTCAACCAAACTGCCAATGATGCCAATGCCAAAAAAATGAATGTAGGCTATACCGGTGCCAAACAAGATGTTGAGGCTGCCATTGATTATTTATATGAGTTAAACGGACACCGGCCAATTATTTTAGTAGGTAGTTCGTACTCTGCTTCTTTAGCATTGTGGATAGCAAGCGAAAATAAAAAAGTAAAAGCTGCCGCAGTTTTTAGTCCGGGAGAATATTTAAAGAATTTAAATTTAGCAGAAACTATCAAAACGATATCTATTCCTATATTTGTAACCTCTTCAAAACGCGAAACGGGTCCTGTTGAAAAATTATTACGCTTTGTAAAACCTCAATACATCACTCATTTTAAGCCAACAGTAAAAGGTATTCATGGCTCAAAGGCTTTATGGAAATCTACCGAAGGCCACGAAACATACTGGAAAGCCTTTAAAGAATTTATGCTAGCCAACAAATAAAACGGTTATCATAACAACTCTAATACCCTTTCTAGAGCCATTCCCCTAGAGGCTTTGATTAAAAGGGTTGTATTTTCTATGGGCAAGCCGCTAAAATAATTTTTAAAATCTTCAAAAGTTTTAAATACCTTTATGTTAGGATGGTTTTGCAACGTTCTATAAAAATTATCACCTATTAAATACGCTTTGGCAAACTGCTTCTCTGCTATGAAATCAGCTATTTTCCGGTGTTCGGTGGCGGCCTCTTTCCCCAACTCAAACATATCGCCTAAAATGGCAATTTTACAGGTATCCGTTAAACGGGATAAATTCTCTAATGCGGCCACCATACTCGAAGGATTAGCATTGTATGCATCTAAAATAATCTTATTATTTCCTTTTTCAATAATTTGAGAACGATTATTATCAGGCACATAGCTTTCAATGGCATCTTTCATGTTATCATCTGATACTTTAAAATAAGAGCCCATTGCAATGGCTGCCGAACAATTGTTAAAATTATAGGCTCCTATCAAATGGGTTTCAATACGCAATGAATTATAGGTTAGAACCACAAACGGATTTGCCGCTACAAACCTGATGGTTATATCGGCATTAGATTTGCCATCGCCAAAAGTAATCTGCTTACAACCTTTCGATGCTTTTACTTGTTGGGCATCATTGGCATTGACAAATACTATTTTACCCCTACTTTTTAAATGCCTATACAATTCGGTTTTACCTTTAACAACTCCCTCTAAACTGCCAAAACCTTCTAAATGTGCTTTTCCGAAATTGGTAATATACCCATAGTCGGGCAATGCCATACTACACAAAAAAGCTATTTCTTCTAAATGGTTCGCCCCCATTTCTACAATGCCCATTTCAGTTTCCGGGTTCATAGAAAGTAAGGTAAGCGGAACACCGATATGATTATTTAAGTTTCCTTTTGTTGCACATACCTTATAAGTAGTAGATAAAACGGTATTGATTAATTCTTTTGTGGTTGTTTTGCCATTGCTGCCGGTTAAGCCAATAATAGGTACTGTCAACTGTTTTCTGTGATATGTTGCCAACGTTTGTAGTGTTGTCAACACATCATCTACAAGAATAATATTGGGTGATGTTTGATATACTTTTTCATCAACAATAGCATACGCAGCCCCCTTTTTTAAGGCCTCTTCAGCAAATTGATTGCCATTAAAATTAG
>DRQI01000394.1 GCA_011330545.1 Flavobacteriia bacterium | reverse complement strand
GCAGATGCTACCATCTTTATGGATTTTTTGGGTACGATTGTCATCGGATGGCAATGGCTAAAAACAGCTGTTACAGCTTCACAAGCCCTAAAAGAAGGTTACCGAAACCAGCCCGAAGAATTCTACGAAAGTAAGATACATACAATGAAATTTTTCTTTACTTACGAACTCGTTAAAACCAACGGATTGGCCGATACATTAATGAACAATAGAGAACTGACCATCAAAGTTTCTAAAGATATCTTTTAAGATAATATCGGCATTTTTAGAAGTTTCGTTATTTTCATTATCTTGTGGCAACCAATAGATTGCCTTTATGATAAAATTTGACTCACCGCTTGCAGCGTTCTTATATTGGGAAAAAGAAGTTCCCGATGCTATTTTTTTACGCCAGCATATCAATGGCAAACTAAAAACATACACTTTTCAACAAAGTGGTGATGAAGCAAGACGTATTGCCAATTATCTTCTCACATACAATTTGCCGCCACAGAGTAAGATAGCCATATTGTCAAAAAATTGTGCCCATTGGATTCTGGCAGATATTGCCATTATGATGGCCGGCTATATTTCAATTCCTATTTATGCCAGTTCGCAAGCCGAAACCATACAATACATCTTAGAACATAGTGAAGCAAAAGCTATTATTATTGGAAAATTAGACGGCTATACATCTCAAAAACCGGGTATTGCCAATATTCCTAAGATTAGTGTTGCCCTTTATGGTATCAACGACGGTACTATTTGGGAAAATACCGTTTCGCAACAAGAACCCTTACAGCAATGTGCAGCACAAAACCCTAAAAACCTGATTACCATCATTTACACATCGGGTACCACAGGAAAACCCAAAGGAGTGATGCATACCATTGGTAATTTTGCCAATGCTTCCAATACTTTTATTGAGAATTTAAGCCTTCCTGAGCACCCTGTTTTTTTCTCCTATCTCCCACTCTCTCACATTGCCGAAAGAATCGGTATTGAAATGGGAGGTATCTATCGAGGTGCTTCCGTTACATTTTCAGAATCATTGGCAACTTTTGGCCGTAATTTAGAAGATACCCAACCCGATTTATTTTTTGCCGTTCCTAGAATATGGGCAAAATTTCAGGAAAAAATCCTACAAGGTATTCCACAAAAAAGGCTATCGGCTTTATTAAAATTACCGGTTGTCAATACACTCATTAAGAAGAAACTAAAAAAGAAATTAGGCCTTTCTAAGGCTACACTCATCTACTCGGGAGCGGCTCCCATTGCACCCGGTTTGGTAAGGTGGTATGCAAAAATAGGCATCACTGTATTGCAAGGCTATGGCATGACCGAAGATTGTATCCTCTCACATACCAATACACCCGAAGCCAACAAAATAGGTACCGTAGGCAAGGTTGCCAATGGTGCCACTTCAAAATTATCGGCAGAAGGTGAAATTTGTATTTTTAATAATTGCCTAATGAAAGGGTATTATAAGAACCCTGAAGAAACAGCAGAAGCCTTTGATGACGAAGGATATTTGAAAACCGGCGATGTGGGCGAATATGACCACGATGGGTTTTTAACCATTACCGGCCGTGCCAAAGACCAGTTTAAAACCGATAAAGGAAAATATATTTCGCCCGCCCCTATTGAATTAGAACTGTCTAGAAATCCTAACATAGAGCAAATATGCATTGTGGGTATGGGCATACCGCAACCTATTTTATTAGTGGTACCTTCTTTAGAAGCCTCAAAAAAAAATAAAGAGGACCTTTGTAAAAGTTTAATAGAAGCAATTGATACCATAAACCCAACACTCGAAAAACATGAAAAAATTGCCAAAGCCGTTGTTATGAAAGAAGAATGGACGGTAGAAAACGGACTGATGACCCCTACCCTAAAAATAAAGAGAAACCGGGTAGAAAATATTCACAGTAGCATGTACAAATCATGGTTTGACGCCGCAGATAGAGTAATTTTTGAAGTATAATACCAATAAATGTAACTTTATGAAATTCCATTTGACACAAAATCAATTAGAAGAAGGTTTACCACACATTGAACAATCATTGACAGATAACACCACACTAGCCATGATTGTCTGTAGGCCTGATGAAGGTGAACGAAAGGTACTGCAAGAAGGATATCTAGACAAAGAAAAAGGGCTCATAGGTGATAATTGGAGCCTTAGAAGTAGCTCAAAGACCAACGATGGCAGTCCGTTTATAGAAATGCAATTAAATATTATGAATGCGAGAGCTATTGGCCTGATAGCACAAAAAAAAGAACGATGGCCTTTGGCAGGAGACCAACTATTTATAGACCTGAATTTGAGTGACGAAAACTTACCGGCAGGCTCACAACTCTCAATTGGCGAAGCCATTATTGAAATAACACCCATCCCTCATAACGGGTGTAAAAAATTTACAGAACGCTTTGGTATGGATGCCGTAAAATTTGTGAATTCGCCTATCGGAAAAAAAATGCACTTACGTGGTGTTAATGCCAAAGTGATACAACCGGGGCGAATTAAAACCGGCGACCGCGTTCAGAAGATTTAAAATATCTTTTTGTTATATAACTCAGGGAATTTTGCCGTTTTATCTTTGTAAAAATTTTCAATACGCTGCATATCTTTTTCAAAATTCCCCGAAAGGGTAAATAAATCGCCAACCCCGGCAATTTTATGCTTGTAATCTAAATATCCTAATGAAACCGGTACATTGGCATTGCGGGCAATATGGTAAAAGCCGGTTTTCCATTTTTCTACCCAACAACGTTTTCCTTCGGCGGGTACCAATAATACCAATTGGTCATTTTCTTTAAAAAGGTTAACCGCATAATCTACCATATTTGTTTTTGTACTTCTATCAACCCCAATGGCTCCCAACCATTTGAAAAAGAACCCGAACATTCCTTTGGTATATACATCTTTAATTAAAAATTTGGCATTGATTCCCTCTTTCCAATAGACAGCCAAGGCATAGAGCAAATCCCAATTAGAAGTATGCGGAGCGGCTATCATCACACATCTGTCTGCATGAAATTTTTTAATATAACTGGCCTTCCAGCCACTGATAAATAAGACAAACCTGCCAAGTAATCTTTTCATTCAATAGGTATTATAAATCTTTTTTAGCGTTTTTTCAATCTCTTTTTTAACAACGGCAGTAGGTACCCTAAAATGATTATTCATATAACTAAATATCAAAAGCGTACCCTTTTTAGTAATGATATAACCGCTTAAATTATAGTTGTTTGATAAAGAACCCGATTTGGCATAAACAAAAGGCCTGTCGTTGGCATACCAATTTTTTAAAGTACCTGTTTTGCCGCCTATCGGGAAATAACTGAACAGTTGTTGCCGCGGAATCTCACGGTACATTTTTTCTAATAAAAATACCATATCATCAGGTGTAAATAAATTATACCGCGATAAACCCGAGCCATCTACCCAACGTGGTTTTTGCGGAAAATCTTGTAAATAATTGGCCAAAGAAAATTTAATAGCTTCGTCAACACTATATAAATTCGATACTTTTTTTCCCACCATAAGCATCAATTGCTCGGCAATAAAATTATCGCTTACCGTTAGCATTTTTTGATACAAACTATCAAAAGGCAAACTATTTATTACCTTATAATCAAAGTATTTTGAATTGGGTATTACTTTAATATATTTATGGATAGTATCGCCTAATAATTTAGCGGTTAATTGATTGGATGTTACAAAGGGCACTTCCTTCTTACCTTGATGGTTTCGTTGCAAATAAAACTTATTTTCGGCAAGCTCCCTACTGACAACAACCGAATCTAATATCGTAATACTTTTTCTAAAATACTCGGGAATGCTTATCACCGAATCTCCTTTAAAAGCATAAGAAACAATATTGCCATAAATAGGAAACAGGCTCTTTTCGGGCATATAATAATATTGATAATCATCCCAGGCCCAACCACTTCCGTAAGGTGTTTCATCAATAGTGCTATCTGCCAAATAAATAGAATCTTGTTGGCCTCTTAAAAAATCGATAATTTGTTGCGTTTGAAAACCGTATAATAATGAAGGGTCGGCTAGCCCTTTGATAACCAAAGAATCGCCGGTTTTATAATATGCCAAGCCTTGGACAGAATCTTTAAAAGTACGGTAGGCCGTATAAAAAGTAACCAGTTTGGTATTTGATGCCGGCGTAAAATACTTGGCACCATTATGGTTGATAATTTCTTTTTTTGAGATAGGATTGTACAATACAAAACCTTTAAAAAAAGAAGTTTTTTGATGACTTCGGCGTAACTCTTTTCGTATACTATGTGTTGTACCACAAGAGCCTACTACAAGAACCAATATGATTACTGCCAAAAATCTTGTATAGAATTTACAATTCAAAACCCGGTATTTTTAAAAATTGAAAATTACTTTATTTTTTCAACTTTTGGCAAAAAGTTTGTAAAAACATAAGGCTATTGTAAAAAACGGCATTTAGAAACACTTTTTTCATTCAAACTGCGTTAGTTTTTTAAACAAATTTACATGAAGGTTACAACTAATATCATTGCCGTTATCGCTCTCTTATTTTTAAGCTCTTGTGCAGAATTACAACAAGTGGTCAATCAATTACCACAAGAAACTATCAGCAATGCCGATATTGCTGCCGGCTTACGGCAAGCCTTAGATAAAGGCATTAGCAAACAAGTTACCAAACTCACGGTACAAGATGGTTTTTTTAAAAATAATTTGGTCAGAATCGGACTGCCCGATGAATTGCAAAAAGTTGACAAAGCCTTACGGGATATCGGCCTGGGAAAGCTCGCCGATGAAGGCTTAAAAACCTTGAACCGCGCCGCAGAAAATGCCGTTAAAGAGGCTACGCCTATTTTTGTAGATGCTGTAAAAGAAATTACCTTTACCGATGCCAAAAACATCTTGTTAGGCAATGACAATGCAGCCACCGGCTACCTGCAAGATAAAACCTCTGCGGCCTTGTACGATAAATTTAATCCGGTTATCCAACAGTCATTCGCCAAAGTAGGTACTGACAAAATCTGGGAAAACATCATTACAAAATACAATACCATTCCGTTTGTAAAAAAGGTAAATCCCGACTTAACCGATTATGTAACCCAAAAAGCCTTAGCAGGTGTTTTTACGATGATTTCGGTTGAAGAAAAGGAAATCAGGACAAAAATTTCTTCGCGGTCAACAACATTATTAAAAAAAGTATTTGCTTTACAGGATTAGTGTATTTTATCAATCGTCAAAATAATCATTCTGGAAGCCAATTAAATACAGCTTTTCTTGAGCCCTGGTTATGGCAGTATACAACCACCTGTAATATGAAACATCGGGGCCGTTAGGTAAATACGGCTGCTCAATAAAAACGGTTTTCCATTGTCCGCCTTGCGATTTATGGCAAGTCATCGCATACGAAAACTTAATCTGTAAGGCGTTGAAATATACATTTTTCTTAACCGATAACAACCTTTTGTACGACGATTTTTCATCGGCATAATCTTTGGTTACTTCTTCGTATAAACGATTGGAATCTTCATAAGACAGTGAGGGGGTTTCACTGGTTAAGGTATCTAACATTACTACCGTTTCAAAAGGTGCTTGGTCAGGATAGTCAATCATCCTAATATTGACTTCTGCAAACCGAAACCCATATAAATCTTTATAACTAATAATTCTTAAAATCTCACAGATATCGCCATTGGCAATAAATCCCGCCGAAGAATTTTCTTTCAACCAAAAATAATTATTTTTTACAACCATTATATAATCTCCGGCTGCAATTTCGTTTTCTTGTCCGCGGATAGCACTGCGAATTTGTTGGTTGTATTGATTGGCACGTTTATTAGAGCGTACTATAAAAGCGGTATCTTCTACCCCAATACTATCATACGCCGCGGTAATGGCATCTTGTATATCATAGCCGTCGGTTAGCCGAACAATATCAGGAAAGTGCAATTGAAATTGAAACCCTTCTGGGGCATAGTCTTCTAATAAGAATCGCAATTGGGTGGCATTGGCCAAAATACCCGAATCTTGGTGTTGCCGCATTACTTCATCCAATTCAATTTCAAGCACTTCTTTATCGTAATGAGCTTCCAGTGTATCGGCCTGTAATGCGGGGCTCATTGTTAATTTAACCGGAGGCAATTGCGCCGTATCGCCCATCAAGATTAACTTACAGTTCTTGCCTGCATATACATAGGCTATCAAATCGTCTAAAAGCGAGCCGTTCTCAAACAAACGTGCATCTGCTGTACGATCGGGAATCATAGAAGCCTCGTCAACAATAAAAATGGTGTTGGCGTGTTTGTTGGCTTGCAATACAAAAGATACACTTCCGTTAGCCGCTTTTCGAGGATGGTAAATTTTTTTGTGAATGGTAAAAGCCTGTTTTTTAGAATAGTTTGCAATTACTTTTGCCGCCCTACCGGTAGGAGCCAATAATACCGATTTCATCCCTACTTGCCACAAATTATTCACAACGGTACTCATGGTGGTTGTTTTACCGGTACCGGCATATCCTTTGAGTAAAAATAATTTTCTTGTATCTTTATCAAAAATAAACTCAGACAACAATGCCAGCAATTCATTTTGGGTTGCCGTAGGCGTAAATGGGAACTTTTCTAATAAGGCTTTAAAAAATTGTTGCGGGTTATTTATCATTAATTATCTCAGTAAAAATTCAAAGGTACAAATTGATTTAGCCATAAAAGTTTTAACCATTAAAAAAATTTTGTAGATTTGCCTATAACCGTTTAAAAACTAATTCAAAAAAAATGATTTCAATTTTAATTATCATTGCAGCTATCCTTGCAGTAGCATTTCTTGCTTATCTAATAGTAAATAAAATCCCAAAAAAATTAAGACCCGTAATTTCTATCTTGCTTTGGTTGCTTATTATTTTCCTTGGATATAAAATTTATCAAGGTATTATGGGCCCTATAAAGTTTAATAAAGAAAAACAAGTAAGATATGCTAAGGTCATTGATAATTTAAAAATTATACGTGATGCAGAGGTGGCACATAAAGAAGTAACCGGTACGTTTACCGATAAGCCTGACGATTTAATAAAATTTATCGATACGGCTAAATTTGCTATTACTAAAATTGAAAATGTAGTAAAAACCGTTAATAAAGGTACAGCTTACAGTCCGATTATGGTAGAAGTTGAAGAGCGAGTTATAGATACCATAGGCTTTAAAGATGTAAGGGCTGATTTTGCCGGAAAAGATTACAAAAACATGTTCAATGTACCCGGAACCAATGCTAAATTTGAACTAAAAACCGGTTTTATCGAAAAAGTTCAAGGTGTAAAAGCCCCAGTTTTTGAAGCAAAAGTAGATAAAGCCATCGTGTTAGAAGGTTTAAATAATGATTATATCAATCAAGAAAAAGAAGCACTAGGCGGATCTGAAGTAAAAGGGCCTTATATTTCTGTCGGATCTCTTGATGACGTAAAAGTTAGTGGTAACTGGCCCCCAATTTATGATACAGGCGAAGAAAAAGATAAGGACAAAAAATAATATTACTACCTTCAAGGATAGTCATTTATCCATCCAATTTAGTTTGGATGGATTTTCTTTTTGTATTTTGAATAAAGACAGTAAAACATTTACGGCCTTATCTGAATATACATTTCAAGAAGTAAATAACACCCCCCAAAAGTTACTGCAAAATATTATTTCGGTATTTAAGGATGAAGAACTTCTTCAAAAAAAGTATCATTCTGTAAATGTTTGCCATGTCAATGAACTGGCTTCTTTGGTACCCAAACCCGTTTTTGACAAAAACAGGTTAAAAGATTACGTTAAATTCAACGTAAAAGTATACGGCTCAGATTATTTGGTATACGACGAAATAAAAAGCCACGATATGGTATCTGTATACATTCCGTATACAAATGTCAATAATTACCTGTTGGACAAATTCAAGGCTTTTGAGTTCAAACACGCTTCAAATATTTTAATTGAAAGTATACTAAACATTTATAAATACAGCTTAGTACCTCATGTGTTTGCACATGTGAGCGATACCCATTTTGAATTGATAGTCATTGCCAACAAAAAACTACAGCTGTACAATAGTTTTAAGTTTGCTACCAAAGAAGATTTTATTTACTATGTTTTGTTTACTGCCGAGCAGCTCAAATTAAATCCGCTAAAATTTGAGTTGATACTATTAGGAGCCGTTCAAAAAGACGACGAGCTTTTCAACATTGCATATAAGTATATTAAAAATGTAAGTTTACTCGAAAACAGGTCTAAATATGTATTTGATGAGGCTTTTACAGAAACCGATAAAAGAACGTATTATACCTTATTAAATCAATACTAATGCGAATAGTATCAGGTAAGTATAAAAGTAGGCGTATCAAAGCCCCTAAGCATTTACCAACGCGCCCAACTACTGATTTTGCGAAAGAATCATTATTCAATATCATAAATAATTTATATTATTTTGAAGAATTGCGTGTAATTGATTTGTTTGCCGGTATTGGCAGTATCAGTTTTGAATTTGCTTCTAGGGGCGCTAAAAATATTATAAGTGTTGATAAACATTACGCATGTGTAAAATTTATTCAAGGCATTTCTGACGAGTTACAAATGAACCTTATGGTTATTAAAAGTGATGTCTATAAATTTTTAGGCAAAACTGAACTCAAAGCCGATATTATTTTTGCCGACCCTCCTTATAATTTTGACGATAATCAGTTTAAAGAAATCTACCAGCAGGTATTTGCAAAAGATATGCTTTATGAAAACGGCATGTTAATCATAGAGCATTCAAAACATACCAATTTATCTAACCTTAAAAATTTTAGTTACACAAAAAAATATGGCGGTAATGTATTTAGTTTTTTTGAAAAGTAATTGATTTTTCTATTTTCAATATTTTGTAACTATTCAGCCACTCACTTTTCGTCTTTAAAATACTTTTTTTCAGCTGTTTAACAGCCAAAAACAGCTATTTTATGCTTCAAAATGAAGCAGCTTATTAGTTGAAATTTAACCCAGATTGTGCAATAGACTTCCTATTCCGTTCAGAAATCACTGCAAAATAGTTCGTTTCACTGCGTTTTCAAAATTAACCGTAGCGGTGCTACGCTTAATTTAGTAAAACACCCTATTTTATTGCGCTTTCCTAACTCATAACGTAACTCTATTGCATAAGCTGGGTTAAACTCATTATTTTTTGTAAAGAAAAACCAAAAGAATTGCCTGATTAAAACCTTATACCCATTTTTAACCTAATAGGAGTGTTGGAAAACTGAAAGTTTTGTTGGTTGTTATGTTGAGAAAAGTTTTTTTTGAAAAAGGGTTTTTCAACCAAAAATTCTCCAAAAAAATTGTTATTAAAATCGTATCTAGCACCGGCATGCCATAAGGCGCTAAACTGTGATTGTGTGCCTAAATAAAAATCATCTTTAACAAAGTTATACCTTACTTTAGGGCCTCCAAAAACCGACCATTTTTTATCGATATGATAGGTAAAAGTGAGCGGCGTTACTTCAAATTCATTCACATCAAAGGGGTTAGAAATGGCTATCTTTTGCTGCAAAGACCATTTTTCTGATAATTGTGTGGTATAGTTTAAACTAGCGCTAAATAAATTACTATATAAATCTAACTTTGATTTTTCCTTTTCTTGACCATATAATACCAAAGCTAAAAATAAAAAGAAGATGAATACACTATTTTTCATGCTGTAAGTTAAGTGATTAGCAAATGGAAACCAAGCTAACCATATAACTTTAATGATTGTTTAACAAAAGTCTTATTGTTTCTTTTTTTCTGATTTTTGATGTAACTATTTAAAGAAATATTAAATAACTTACTGTTAATTAATTATTTATTGGGATATTCATAAAAGATAAATCACAAAAACTTACTTTAAAGGAGCATGTTTTTCGCTCGTTGTACTGCTTCTGCTAGTTTAGTAATTTCTTCTTTTGTATTATAAAATGAAAATGATGCACGAACCGTACCGGGAATTTTATAGAAATCCATTATGGGCTGTGCACAGTGATGGCCGGTACGCACAGCAATGCCTAATTTATCTATGATAGTACCAATATCATACGGATGCAAGCCTTCAATATTAAAAGAGATAACAGCTGTTTTATGAGGGGATGTACCATAAATACGCAAGCCTTCAATTGCTAATAATTTTTGAGTTCCATAATCTAGCAACTCTTTTTCGTAAGTAGCAATGGCATCAAATCCGATAGCATTCATATAATCTAAGGCAACGCCAAAAGCAATGCCACCGGCAATATTTGGGGTGCCGGCTTCAAATTTATGTGGTAAATCGGCATAGGTAGTTTTTTCGAATGTTACTTCTTTTATCATTTCGCCACCGCCTTGATAGGGTGGTAATTTGTTGAGCCATGCTGATTTTCCGTAAAGGACACCAACACCTGTTGGGCCACACATTTTATGTGCCGAGGCAACATAAAAATCGACATCGAGTTCTTGCACATCGGGTTTTATGTGTGGACATGCTTGTGCCCCATCAATCAAAACGGCTGCACCAACGGCATGAGCCTTGTCAATAATCTCTTTGATAGGATTGATAGTGCCCAAGG
Organism: Flavobacteriia bacterium; assembly: GCA_011330545.1. Classification (GTDB taxonomy): domain Bacteria; phylum Bacteroidota; class Bacteroidia; order Flavobacteriales; family Flavobacteriaceae; genus Aureibaculum. The sequence continues at coordinate 678 of DRQI01000394.1, read as the reverse complement.
CATTTGAAACATGGTTTACAAAAACCAGTTTGGTTTTCTTAGATAGTAAGTTGTCATAAACATCTATCAATAATTCTCCTTCTTCGTTAATCGGGATTACTTTTAGGATGGCTCCGGTTCGCTCACAAAGCATTTGCCAAGGTACGATGTTTGAATGGTGTTCTAGGGCAGATACAATCACTTCATCGCCTTTTTGTAAGAAAGAGGTAACCCCGGTAGCCACCAAATTGATACTGTGGGTAGTGCCTGAAGTAAAAATAATTTCATGCGACTTTTTAGCATTAAAGTGCCGCTGAATTTTTATGCGTGCCTTTTCATAGGCATCAGTCGCTTCTTGGCTTAAGGTATGTACGCCACGATGGATATTGGCATTGTAATAACTGTAATAATGAACAATGGCATCAATTACAATTTGCGGGGTTTGCGAAGTTGCCGCATTGTCAAAATAAACCAACGGGTAACCATTTACTTTTCGAGAAAGAATAGGAAAATCGTTGCGGATTTTAGTTACATCAAACATGTTTCTTTTTTAGAATCATTCTAAATACAAAATTACAAAATAGATATTGTTTTTAATGATTACAATACTATAAATTACAGAGTTTTTGTACTTCTGTTTTTATTTTTAAGATCCTTTCGGGAGGCACATGTATGTCTTGCAAACAATTTAGCGATTTT
>DRQI01000393.1 GCA_011330545.1 Flavobacteriia bacterium | reverse complement strand
GGTCAAAAACCGAAATTTGGTATTTTACCTCACCCGAAACTGCAAAAGGCAGTTTCGACCCTGCCTACCGTCAGGCAGGCTCTCCCAAGGAGAGGTAAATCGGAAACCCTGCCTGCGGCTGGCAGGCTCGAGGCAGAGCCTAGAGAAATTCTTTTCGATTAAAATATTTTAGAAGCCTTGCCTTATTTTGATATTCTTACCACAACTCGGCATTTATTGAAGCCCTTTTTATGAGCTGCGCCGTATTTTTAACGTTAAACTTTTCAATTAAGTTTTTACGGTGTGATATGGCAGTATGGTTGCTGATAAAAAGCCGGTCTGCAATTTGCTTTGAAGAGTAGCCATCGGCTACTAATTTTAAGACTTCTTTTTCTCTGGGCGAAATTGTTTTTATCAATTCTTCAGAGGTGTCCTGTTTGTAATTTTCGGCAATCTTAAGGCACTTTTCTATTTTTTCTTTGATGGTAATGTCAGAAAAATAATTAACTGCAATAATTTGATTTTCTAAATTGTACAATAAGATTTCATGTTTGATACACCGTTTTTCGCCCGATACATTTGTTACGTGATATTTTAGCACAAATGAGCCTTTGATATGGGGACTAGAAAAAAGAGAAAATATTTTATTTTTTACCTGTACTGATTCTTCAATGTTTATTAAAGAGAACCAATACTCCCAACCTCCTTGTAATAATTTAGTACAATCACCGCCAATGACTTCTTTAAATGCCCTGTTGCAGTAAATAAAATATTCTTTTTTTACCAAATAAATACTTACCATCATTGAATCTGATTGGTCGCATGCTCTTGTAATCTCAGAAATTTTTGATAAGAGAGCCGTTTTGCCGGTGGCAAAAAGAGTGGTATGATTCCCATAACGGGCCATAGACAGATGATTGTTTTGGTTATTATTAAGGAATTCTTATGTAGGTTGCGACAGATTTAGAACCCTTAATTTTTAACAACCAAATTAGGTGTTTTGAATGGAGATGTCAAGAGGGATTTTTCCCTATTTTAGCAGGGGGATATTTCCTTTTTTTAACAGGGGGTTTTTCCCTATTACAAAGCATATAACTTTGATTATAAATATTTTAAATGATAAAACAAGTATTAGCTTACCGTTCTCCCTTCTTTTAAGTATTCTTTTTTAATACCTTCGATAAGAAAAGAATTTTGAATGGCCTTACTATTCTTAGCAATTGTTTTCAAGCAGGCATATTGTACCACATTAATAATATTTGCCCCTGTCATTGCATATTTTTTTGCCAACAATTCTAAGGATACTGATGTTTGTAAGCCAATATTTTTTGGCAATGTATTTTTCCACAAACGCAATCGTTCATTATAACTTGGAATTTCAAATTCTATGATTGTTTGAAACCTTCGTGTAAAGGCTACATCTATATTACTCTTGAAATTTGAAGCTAAAATTACCAAGCCTGGATGTGCTTCTATACGTTGTAACAAATACGAAACTTCTTGGTTGGCATATTTGTCATGGGCATCTCTTACACTGGTTCGCTTACCAAAAACAGCATCGGCTTCATCAAAGAATAAGATCCAGTTTTTGTTGATAGCTTTATCAAACAAACTAGATAAATTTTTTTCTGTTTCGCCTATATATTTAGAAACTACCAATGACAAATCAATACGGTATACATCTTTGTTTGTATATTTTCCGAGTAATCCGGCTGTTAAGGTTTTTCCTGTTCCCGGCGGCCCATAAAACATCACTCTGTATCCCGGCTTTATTTTATGCTTCATATTCCAATCGTTCATTAAAATAGAATGGTATTGCAGCCATGTTTCTATTTCTTTAATTTGATTCATCGTCTTTTCATTGAGAACTAAATCTTCCCAATTGAGCTGTGTTTCTATCAAACTTGCCGGAAACTCTTGGCTTAATTGTGGTTTTACTATGGTACCGGTGGTTAACTTTGCAACGTATTCTTCGTCTATTTGAAGTTTACCGCTCATGGCCGGTTCTCCTTTAGGGACGCTTTCGATATACAGTATTTTTTCTTTAAAGAGTTTTGATTGAGAATAAAGGTATTCCAACGTACGCAACCTTTCGTCTAAGCAAGTACCGTTTATTATGTATAACAGGGTTTCTCCGGTAGGCAAAATACCTCTGTGGTTTTTTCCTTTGACACCTCCAAACTCAGGAAACTCACCTCCATTGGGTAAAAATTCGGTAATAATTTCATTTAAAAAATTAGGGCTTATATGAGGTATTAAAGCCAATAATAGCGCTATAATTTCAATATGAGAAAATTGATTTTCTTTAAAAAATACGGCAAGGTGTGACTGATTAAATTCTAGGGTTAAAAGCGGCGGATGGGCTTCTTGTTGCAACAATTCTACCGTTAACCGATGTTGTATCGATACTTTTAAAAAGTCAAAAATAGTATCTATAGAATTTATACTTTTTAGTTGGATGGCGGTGGTTTTCATAAGTACTAATAGTTTCATTCGATTATTATACTTCTTACTTCTCAGTTAGCAGAATATTCATTATTAATTTTACATCATCAAAAACTGTATCATCTAAATATTTTGTCAATGATAATCTGGTTTGTTTGTTATTAGATTCATTCTTTTGTTTCCAAATATATGTCGTATAGTCTTGATAATCTTCCTTGAAAACATTATTGCCCTTTTCTATGCTAGGCCGGCCTAAGTTTTTAGTGAAAATTTCTAAAATTGCAGTTACCACTTCTAGATAAATAACAGAAAATTCATGTATTAAATTATTGTACATAAGTTTGTTGAATTCAGACAAATTATTTCCTCCTTTTTTTCTCCAATAATAATCAGGAAAGGAGTAAAAGAATAAATTTATCCTATCCAACTTTTCATTTGTTACATTAAAACCATAATATAAATTTATTTCTTCAACTTCTCCTACTTCAAAACAATATTCATAATGCGGCAAACTTCCTCCTGATTTATTTGTAAAGTTAGAGCCCTCTCTTAATTCAATAGTTTTTTTTGTATCATTGAAAGTAATTCCCCTAAAAAAAATACTATTTGTTTTAACAATGGTATTTACTATTTCTTCAATTATTTTTTTCATACTATTAATCTTTAATATTTCTCAATATTTGTTTTGCCTTTTGTTTAAATTTAGTATCCTTAAAGGTTAACTTATGAAGTATTTTAATAGCTTTTTCTTTTTTATTTATCTCTAATAATACTAATGCTTTATAAAAAAGCGCTTTGTAGTTCACCTCATAAGAAAGAACAAAATCTAATTCTCGAAGTGCTTCCGTTTTCATATTATACGCCAAAAGCGCTACTCCTTTTTCCACTCTTATTTTGTGATTGGTTTTATTCTGTTTGAGCAAATAATCCCATTGGGAGATAGCATCATTTAATTGTGATAATCCTAAATAGATTGAAGCCGCCAATAGCCTAAATCTTTCATTGTCTGGAGCTAAAGAAAGGCATTTTTTAATTGCATTTTTTGCTAATCCGAAATTCTTAAAATTAAAATGAATCGATGCCGTATAATACCAAATTAAGTCTTTGTTTTTTTCATACTTAACGGCCTCATGCAATACATGTAAAGCATTTTGAAATTCTCTTAATGAAATATAATCTTTTGCCAACTGAATTCTAAAATAATTATCATTGCTAAACTTACTTATGATATACTCCCATATTTCAGACGATTTATAAAATTGTTTTTGGAATTGATATAGAGAAGCCAGACTTTTCCAAGCCATTAAAGAATTTGAATTTAATTCAATACTTTTTAAATATTTTTTCTCTGCTTGTTTAATTTGATTCAAATTGGCATAGGCATGCCCTAAATTTAAAAAATAAGTGGCATTTTTTTTCTCTCTAATTGCTTTTTCGAAATATAATACTGCTTTTTTATATTTCTTTTCTTGCAAGTATAACATACCTAAATTATTTAATGTTGTAGCGTATTTAGGAAATTGTTGTAAGGCTTCTCCATATTTAATTTTGGCATCTTTAAACTTTCCCTTAAGAAAAAGTTGTACTCCTTCATTGTTTAATAATTCTACTTGTTTATTCATAGTTCATTTCTTAAAAAATATCATCTTTTATATCTCTTGCTAAATTGGTTGCCATATTTCCAATATCTAATTGAGGATAAATAACTTCTAAATCATCGAAAGAGAGGTCAAAAGGCTCGCCTTCACGATAATGAATGGGGAATACAATTCCGAATTGAATGTCAGGCCCCCAAGAGAAGGATGCTAAATTATATCTCCATGTTTCTGATATTGATAGCAACCAAAGGTCTAAACTAGCTCTGGCAAAGGCATTGATGTCAAAAGAAAATTTAGGGTTTACGGTGATTCGCCCGGTAGCATCTATTGCCAAACCGGTTTGCGGACTCCAGTTCACATCAACTTCGGCTGCTGCTTCTCCTTCTAGGCCTAAAGCGCCTGCTATTTCTATTCCTCCTGTTAAACTGGCAATTCCAACACTTACTCCTAAGCCTAAATCGCCCCGCAAAGTTAATCCTGCATCGGCTGGTATGGCAAATTCACCACGGCCTGTTATGGTTGTTTCTTCTTCCCTATCGGGATTATAGGTTACTTCTGCATATAAATCGCGTATCTGTCCGGGGCCAAAACCTGCAGAGAAATCTAATCCGCCTGTTATTCGAGCCACTAGACCTATACTTCTAGGCCCTAGGGGAATGGCAAAAATCGGAATTTCGATTGCCGGCATATTGAAAAGGTTTCTATCTATTGACTTTCTGTCAAAAACATCAACAGCGCTAGGCAATCCAATCCTTCCGGTGACCTCAATTTCTCCATTGGGTAAAAATTTCACTCCTGCTGTTGCTTGTAGCCAAGGCGTAAAGGTTAATGTTAGGCTTCCCCCACCATAAACCCGCATTGTATCGTCTGGATCTCCATTAGGGTTTCCATCGTCGCCAATGGCTCTATTGGTAGCACCAATTTGAACAGTACCGCTCAACATACCCCTACTATAAGCGGCAGAACCCTCAATAGTTAACGCACCATTATCGTAAGTTACCGTAAGGGTAGAGTCAATTCCGGGAATTGCCGGTTGTGCCGTACCCGAAACCATTATAGTATAATCTTCTTCTCCGTTTTGTTTTGATATTGTAGCAGATACACTACCTCCCCTAATTCCGGGAATATCATCTTTTAACTGGAATTGGCCGCCGATAGAAAAACCTTCATCGTTATAGACAACATTCATCGTACCTCGTTGAATGCCCGGAATATCTAATTCTGCCTCTCCATTGGCAGTAAAAGTATTTTCTGAATAGGATGCTGTTATTGTTGCATTTTTCACTCCTTGTATTTTACCTTCAGGAATGCCGATTGTACCGGAAACGGTAAGTACTTCATTTTCATAACTAACTTCTATTGAAGCGGGGTCGAATAACTGTGAGTCAAAATTAAAGCCTCCTGCTAAAGCAAAACCCCTCTCAGTTGAAAAATTGCCTCTTAAAAAACCATCTCCTACATTATTAATTTTAAAATTCATCTCTCCTGCAATTCCAAAACCTTCTGTTCCAACAAACACTTCTAATGTAGAATTTGTAATTTCAAATGGCGACGGTATATTATAATCACTTTTTTGAAAAATCTTACGTAATCTTACGCCTCGTTCATCAATAACTAATTCGATTCCTGTGTTCCCAATTATTGGAATGGAAGGAGAAATATTACCAATAGCTCTTAAGCCTATATCATCATCTAATGCAGCTTCGCTTAGTGTAATTGGACTCATATATTTAAAGTCTAATGCGTGCAAAGCCGCATTTAGTACGCTATCTCTTTCTATATACCCACCATAAGACACTCCTGCTAACGGCCTTATAAAAAATGCTAAATTTGTTCTATCAATTAAACCTTCAGTTACTGGAAACGAACATAGTATTCTGCCACTACCTCCGAAATTACCCTCTCCGCTATTGGAATTGTATATTACAGTATTAATTTCTATCAAAGCCCCTCCTCTTCTACCAATATAAATATCCGACAACCCGTCTTTCCTTCCGGCTGCACGTGCCTCTTCATCCCAAGGTATTTTAATCGGCCTACCTCCAGACAAACCGGTAAATAATACTAACTCTTCAGGGCTACCTCTCAACCCTGCCTCTTCTACTTCTGCTTCTGTTAAAAATTTTAATCCACTTAAATGATCTCCACTTTTTATTTGAGACATTTCCCAATTTATCTCATAGTCTCCAGCTACGCTCATACTATTATCCCCAATCACACCATTTTCAAATGTGACTTCATAATTCTCTTTGACTGCTTCATAAGTGGCCGGCGGGTCAATAAGTTTCCCTGCACTAGCTGTCAACAATTCGGTTACTTTTCTTTCTCTTGAGGCTCTAATAAAACTTCCTGACGACCTATTTGCTGATGACTCAAGCATCCACATATTGCTTGTATCTTCTTCCGCTCCTCCAATTTGAAGTTCTCGCTTATGGTCAACATCCTGTGGTTTATATTCACCATTTGATTTCCAATAGGGTCTTGATGCCCTTCTAGTAATTTCTGCAATAGAGCCAAAAATTACGCCTTCATCTCCAACTTGATTTGCTGTATTTCTCCTTCTACTACTCCTTCCTTTCAATACTAAATAATATATTCTTTTTCCAGCAAACGTTAAATTGGGAGCATTACTTTGAGTAGCGTAAGCGTTAAATCTATCAGTAAATGAACCACCTGTTAGTGCATCGGCCTCCCACTTTGCTATATGAGTGTTTTTTCGAGAAAAACCTCCTCTAGGGATTGTAAAAGAGGAAGATGGCCCAAAATTTGCTTTAAAAGTTGGCACGGGTAAATTAGGAATTCTTATTGTTTTACTGGTTGTATTGATTGTTCCTTTCTCAGTATCACTAAATTCATGGGTTGGTTCTTCGACAACATCAGTAGAATCAGATGCATTGGTCGTTGTATCAACATTCGTTCCATCCACCACCCGCTGTATTAGCTTAGGCTGTACCGAAGCCCCTTGTTGTATGGTATGGGTGAGTTCATGTGCCAATAAATGCTTGCCCGAATTACTTTGGGGGTTGTATTTCCCCTCATTGAAATAAATATCACTGCCATTGGCAAAGGC
>DRQI01000392.1 GCA_011330545.1 Flavobacteriia bacterium | reverse complement strand
ATTCAATATACCGTGCTTCTAAAGAAAAATCTTTTATCGCAAAGGGCGATCGAATTGATTATCAAAATTTTGAAAAAGAAGAAGACAGGCTTATTAAATTATTTAGAAATTCAGGAGTTTACCATTTCGGAAATAATATCATTGAATTTTGGATAGATTCATTAACAACAGCTCATAAAAAAAATATTTTATTAAAAATTCCGAATAGGATACTCGAAAGAAATGATAGTCTTTACACAGAACCTTTTAAGATTAAAAAAATAAAAAAGGTAAACATCTATACCGATTTTTCTTTCGAAACCAAAAACCAACAACCTAAAGATTCTGTATTCTATAATGGATATACCTTTTATGCCAATGACAAATTAAAATACAATGCCAAATACTTGGCAAATACTATTATTATACAGCCCGGTGGAGTTTATAAAGACAGAGAACGCGATTTAACCAGAAAGTATTTGCGCGAACTTCAAAATTTTAAGCCTTCTATAGATATTAAATACCAAGAAAATGATGACGAAACGCTCACGGCAAATATTTATTTAACGCCTTTAAAAAAACACACCTTCGGATTAGCCACTGAAGTGAATACATCAAATATCAAACCCTTAGGAATCTTGGGAAAATTTTCATGGTTAAACAGAAATATCTTTAAAGGTACCGAAATCTTAGAAACCTCTTTTCAAGGTTCTTTTTTAAATACTTCAAAAGATGTTTCTGATAATTCTAAATTTTTCAATGCTTGGGAAATAGGTACCAGTGCAACCCTGAAAATTCCCAGAATACTTTTTCCTGCCAATACTGACAATATCATTCCGAAACGGATGACGCCCAAAACAAATATTGGCGTAAGTGTAAACCTACAACGCAATATTGGCCTTGACCGTCAAAATATTACCGGTGGTATTGATTATACATGGCAGAGTTCTGAAACTACCAATCACAAGTTTGAACTCTTAAACGTGCAGTATATCAATAATTTGAGGACTGAAAAATATTTTGATATTTTCAATTCTGAATCGCGTAAATTAGACAGCATCGCTTTTGGTGCGGCATTTAATAATATTACTCCTCTTTCAAGTGAATTGAATAGTGATGGAAATTTAATCCCCCAAAAATACATCGATCGTATACTCAATCCTGACAATAATCTTGAAACGACAAATCCTGATGAATTTTTAGAAGTACAAAAAGTAGAAGAGCGCAGAAAAATATTGATTGAAGATGTATTAGTACCGGTGATTTCATACACTTATAACTATAATAATAGAGAGAATTTTAGCGATAATAGTTTTTCTACTTTTACAGGAAGAATCATTTCGTCAGGCTCGGTAACCGCTGCATTTGCCAAAAAAAATCCCGGTACGGGCAAAAAGGAATTGTTCGGACTTCAAATTGCCCAATATTTAAAAACCGAATTTGAATATAAAAAATACTGGAGCATCAATACGAATACTTCTTTAGTATACAGAGGTTTTATCGGGGCGGCAATACCCTTTGGCAATTCAGATGATATTCCGTTTAGTAGAAGTTATAGAGCCGGAGGGTCAAATGATATCAGAGCCTGGAAAACATTTAAACTAGGCCCCGGTTCAGAAGAAAATAGCCTCGAATTTAATACCGGTAACTTAAAGTTTACAACCAACTTAGAATATCGGTTTAAAGTATTCAACAGTATTTACAGTGCATTTTTTATTGATGCCGGTAATATTTGGGATATTACCAATTCGTCGGTTACCAGTAGCAAAGGTAAATTTAACGGGTTTTCTTCATTACAAGATATTGCTATTGGTTCGGGTTTCGGAATCAGATACGATTTCAGCTTCTTAGTATTTCGATTTGACATTGGATTCAAAACCTATGAGCCCTATTTGTCAACCTCGAGTAAATGGTTTCAAAACTATAATTTTGGCAATGCCGTTTACAATATCGGTATCAATTACCCTTTCTAAAAGTTTTTTTACGGAGCTCATTCCATCGAAAATTTACTATAACGATTTCGCATTTTTTAGCAGCTATTTCCTTTTATTTTAGTAATTTTATAGTTCCAACTCATAAAGACAAAAGTTATGGCTCATACAATAAAACCGGGCGTTGCTACCGGTGACCAAGTTCAAGAAATTTTTAAACTCGCCAAAGAAAAAAACTTCGCCCTCCCTGCTGCAAATGTCATTGGCTCAAGTTCTATAAATGCCGTTATAGAAACCGCTGCTGAACTGAATGCTCCGGTGATTGTTCAGTTTTCTAATGGAGGGGCTCATTTTAATGCCGGCAAAGGGCTTTCAAATGAAAATCAAAAAGCTGCTATTATAGGTGCTGTGGCCGGTGCAAAACACGTTCACTTGATGGCAGATGCTTATGGCGTACCCGTTATTTTGCATACTGACCACTGTGCGAAAAAGTTATTGCCATGGATTGACGGATTGTTAGATGCCGGTGAAAAATACTTTGCCGAAACCGGAAAACCGCTGTACAGTTCACACATGATAGATTTATCTGAAGAACCACTTACAGAAAATATTGAAATCTGTAAAAGCTATTTAGGGCGTATGAGTAAAATGGGGATGACCTTAGAAATAGAATTAGGTATTACCGGAGGGGAAGAAGATGGTGTTGACAATACGAATGTGGATGATTCTAAATTGTATACGCAACCCGAAGAAGTTGCTTTTGCTTATGAAGAATTAAAAAAAGTAAGTGACAAATTTACCATTGCTGCAGCTTTTGGAAATGTGCATGGCGTTTATAAACCCGGCAATGTAAAACTCACGCCTAAAATTTTAAGAAACTCACAAGAATATATCTCTAAGAAATACAATGTTGCAAAAAATACAATAGATTTTGTTTTTCACGGTGGTTCGGGGTCTACCTTAGAAGAAATTAGAGAAGCTATCAGCTATGGCGTTGTTAAGATGAATATTGATACTGACCTTCAATATGGATTTATGACCGGAGTTAGAGACTATATGGCTAAAAATGCCCTTTATTTGCAAAGTCAAATCGGTAATCCTGAGGGAGATGACCTTCCTAACAAAAAATATTACGACCCTAGAAAATGGCTTCGTGAAGGCGAAATTACTTTCAAAAAAAGGCTCACACAAGCTTTTGAAGATTTAAACAATATTGACACACTTTGAGTATTTGTGATTTCGAATACTTTTTTTAGTACGTTTTTGTTTTTTTACTAACTTGCCTGCCCAAAATATAAAGTATATGCCTGCTTGGTTTAAACGAAAAGATAAAGGAATTCAAACGCCTACAGAAGACAAAAAGGACGTTCCAAAAGGACTTTGGTATAAAACCCCTAGTGGAAAAATTGTAGATACAGACCAACTAAAAGAAAACTTTTACGTTAGCCCTGAAGATGGTTATCACGTAAGGATTGGCAGTAATGAATATTTTGAAATTTTATTTGACGATAATAAGTACAAAGAGCTCAATCCTAATATGACCTCTAAAGACCCTTTAAAATTTGTCGATAAAAAGAAATATATTGACCGTTTAAAAGAAGCACAAGAAAAAACCAAGTTAAAAGATGCCGTGAGGACTGCCGTTGGAAAATCAATAGGTAAAGACTTGGTAATTGCGGCTATGGATTTTGCTTTTATCGGAGGTTCTATGGGGAGTGTTGTAGGCGAAAAAATTGCCAGGGCCATTGATTATGCCATCAAAAAGAAAACCCCCTTTTTAATGATTTCAAAATCGGGTGGTGCCAGAATGATGGAGGCTTCTTTAGCACTGATGCAATTAGTAAAAACCTCGGCAAAATTAGCACAGTTGTCAGAAGCTAAAATTCCGTATATATCTCTCTGTACAGATCCTACTACCGGAGGCACTACGGCCTCGTATGCCATGTTAGGAGATATTAATATTGCCGAACCCAATGCCTTAATTGCTTTTGCCGGCCCAAGGGTTGTAAAAGATACTACGGGCAAAGATTTACCAGAAGGTTTTCAGCGTTCTGAATTTGTATTGGAACACGGCTTTTTAGATAAAATTATTGAACGAAAAAACCTTAAAAAACAAATTAATTTGTATATTGATTTGATACAAAACAATCCGATAAGAACAGAAAAAGAGCAATAATATTATTGCTCTTTTCTTTTTTGTTTTAAATGCTACTTTTTTTACAGGTTGCTTAAATGTATTTCTCTTTCTTCACCACCGTTAATACTAATAGTAGCCAAATCATCACAAGTACCATCTCCGTAGTTTAGCACCGCTGTATTTCTGTTTTTTGACAAATTAACAATGCCGCTTACCAAAAATTTACAGGCCAATTCTCGTCGTAAAGGTTCTACAACTTCTGCAGAAAACACGGTACCGTCTTTTTTAGTGAATGTGCCGTTACCGGTAATTAAAAATACATTGTCTCCCCAAGCAGGTGTACCGTAACCTTCTATCCACTCTCTTACTCTTACTCCTACTTTACTCGCAAAAGTTTCGTCAGGCCAAGTAACTGTTATATCAAAAGTTTTTGTAGACTGAGGGTTGCCGTTTTCATTAGAACGCTCTCTTAAAATAGAACCGCCACCGGCAACATTTTTACGATTGAAATAAAAATCTTCAAAAGAATACGAAATCATTTTGGTAGCTGCTTCGGGGTCTTTTTCATATTCTAATATAATTTTCCCACTTACAAAATTTCCGTTACGCAATTCACAACCCTCTCCAAAATCTATAGTAACTGTTTTCATGTTTTGGGTTAATACAATAGTAATGGTAACACAGCTTGGCAAAAATCTATCGGTAATCGGGTGCGATTTTGTCAATTCAGGAAATTCTTCTCCTAAATAGGCTTCTTCGATAATGGCACTTACACCTTCAGATACATTATCAACTTCTGCTTCTGTCTGGGCAGTTTTTACATCAATTGCTTCTGATGTTAGGTCTTCTTGGATAGTATCAGCGCTATTACACCCTGTAAATACCAATCCTAATAGCATCGCCGCTATTACTACAACTTTTAGTTTTTGTCTTTTCATTATATGGATTTTTAAATAGTTATGCATTTATGACCTTATAAAAACAAAAAGGTTTAAAACAACCCCGAAAAAAAACAAAAAACAACATCTCTCAAGTGATTGTCAATCAAAATAATAGTTTTATATTTGCCGCCTGATACAATATCAGTACATAAAAATTATTAATAAAATTTAATGTTAGCATGTATTTAACAGCAGAAAAAAAAGCAGAAATTTTCAAAAAATACGGAAAATCTGCACAAGACACGGGTTCTTCTGAAGGACAAATAGCTTTGTTCACTTACAGAATCAATCATTTGACAGAACACTTAAAAAAGAATCGTAAAGATTTTAATACAGAACGTTCGTTGGTGAAATTGGTAGGTAAACGTAGAAATTTACTCGACTATTTAATGAAAACCGATATCACAAGATACCGTGCAATAGTAAAAGAATTAGGATTAAGAAAATAAACAAAAGGAGGCGGTTTGCCTCCTTTTTAATTCTTACCCAAAAAAATCCTTAAACCTTACGGTTTACAACAGGATATACTAAAAAGCTTTTTAGACTTTTCATTGGTGATACAACACAACTACAAAACCAATTGTTAAATCTAACCTAGATTATTAGGTTAAAAAACTAAAAAATTATGATACCTAAGGTATGTAAAGAAATTATTGATTTAGGAGATGGAAGAACCATCTCAATAGAAACCGGAAAATTAGCCAAACAAGCTCATGGTTCTGTGGTTGTACAAATGGGAAATGCCATGCTATTATGCACGGTAGTTTCTAACTATACATCAAGTAACCTTGATTTTTTACCACTCACCGTAGATTACAGAGAGAAGTTTGCCGCCGCCGGACGTTATCCCGGAGGGTTTTTTAAGAGAGAAGCCCGGCCCAGTAATGACGAAATTCTAACCATGCGTTTAGTAGATAGGGTTTTACGGCCTTTATTTCCTAAAGATTATCACGCTGAAACACAAGTGATGATACAATTGATGTCTCATGACGAAAATGTGATGCCCGACGCACTAGCAGGTTTGGCGGCTTCGGCAGCCATTCAATTAAGTGATTTCCCTTTTGAATGCCCCATTTCAGAAGTGAGAGTTGCCAGAGTTAACGGCGAGCTTATTATCAATCCGTCAAGAGAACAATTATTAAATGCAGATATTGATATGATGGTAGGTGCTTCTGCAGATTCAGTAATGATGGTAGAAGGCGAAATGGACGAATGTAGCGAAGAAGAAATGACCGAAGCCATCAAATTTGCCCATGAAGCCATTAAAGTGCAATGTGCTGCCCAAGTAAAATTGGCAGAAGCATTTGGCAAAAAAGAAACCCGCGAATACGAGCCTGAGCCCGAAGATGAAGCCTTAGAGAAAAAAGTGTACGAAGCAGCCTATCAAAAATGTTATGATATTGCTAAAAAAGGAACGTCAAAAAATGAAAGAAGTGTCGCTTTTGCAGAAGTAAAAGAAGAGATTATGGCTTCATTTACTGAAGAAGAAGTAGAAGAATATGGTGGCTTAATAGGAAAATATTTCGGCAAAGCTCAAAAAGCTGCCGTTCGCGAATTGACATTGAGTGAAGGTTTGCGTTTAGACGGAAGAAAAACTACCGAAATCAGGCCTATTTGGTGTGAAGTAGACTATTTGCCATCTACACACGGGTCTGCCATTTTTACACGTGGAGAAACACAGGCATTGGCTACCGTAACTCTAGGTACTTCACGAGAAGCCAATCAAATTGATTCACCGAGTTATCAAGGAGAAGAAACCTTTTATTTACATTATAACTTTCCACCGTTTTGTACCGGAGAAGCCCGGCCGTTAAGAGGAACGTCTCGGCGTGAAATTGGCCACGGTAATTTGGCACAACGTGCATTAAAAGGAATGATTCCTGAAGACTGCCCGTACACCGTACGTGTTGTATCTGAAGTATTAGAATCTAACGGTTCATCATCTATGGCAACAGTTTGTTCAGGTACCATGGCTTTGATGGATGCCGGGGTTCAATTAAAAAAACCGGTTTCGGGTATCGCCATGGGATTGATTTCTGACGGCGACCGTTATGCTGTTTTATCAGATATTTTAGGTGACGAAGACCACTTAGGCGATATGGATTTTAAAGTTACCGGTACCGCAGATGGTATTACCGCATGCCAAATGGATATCAAAATAAAAGGATTGCCGTATGACATCTTAGTAAATGCATTGAAACAAGCCCGTGATGGCCGTTTTCATATTTTAGAAAAATTAACAGATACCATTGCAAAACCCAATGCCGATGTAAAAGCACATGCCCCTAAAATGGTTACCAGAACCATTCCTAATGAATTTATAGGTGCCTTAATTGGCCCCGGAGGAAAAGTAATTCAAGAATTACAAAAAGAAACAGGCACAACCATTGTTATCAATGAAGACCCCGTTACAGAAGAAGGAATTGTTGAAATTTTAGGAACCGGACAAGAAGGTATCGATGCCGTATTAGCCAAAATTGACTCCTTATTATTCAAACCCGAAAAAGGAAATGTTTATCAAGTAAAAGTGATAAAAATGCTAGACTTCGGTGCCGTTGTAGAATACGTAGAAGCACCCGGTAACGAGGTGTTGTTGCATATTTCTGAATTGGCTTGGGAGCGTACCAACAGCGTTTCTGATGTCGTAAAAATGGGAGACGTCTTTGATGTAAAATATTTTGGTGTAGACCCGAGAACGCGAAAAGAAAAAGTATCTCGTAAAGCCCTGCTGCCAAAACCCGAAGGTTTTGTTGAAAGGCCGCCAAGAGATAATAATAGAGGAAGAGACAATCGCAGCCGTGATAATCGTGGACGCGATAATAGGCGTAGAGATTAATTAGAGTAACTTCTTTTAAATACAAAAGAGGCTTCCTAAAAAATTATACTTTTTAGGCAGCCTCTTTTTTTGTTATTTTATACTATTAATTCGGAAATTGAAAATCGCTTGAACCAAAATTAAGATCAAAGGTGGCCATCACAATTATAATAGCTACTACATATACCGCTACAACTGTAACTCCGATTCCATAAATTATAGATAAGGTTTTATTATGTAACCTCAATTTTTCTATTTCATTTACGTCGATTGGAATTTTGACTATTTTCCCTTTTACTTTTTTAATTCCGAAAAAGACACTCTTCTCATATTCAATTCTCTTAAATTTATAGACTTTTTTATCTTTCATCTTTATTTTCACCCGTTTCTGCTCTTTCACAGCCTCTTCTATGGTTACTGATTTCTGTTGATATACCCTACAACTTTGAGAAAGCGTTAATACCATAAAGAGTAACGCGATAAATCTATATTGTTTTTTTAAGGTTTTCATCTGTTTGAAATTTTAGTTATCAGAAAATAAAGTAACGAATCCTCGGAACTGCACATGCAAGAATTCACTTAAAAAACGCAATCATATCAGTAGGTATAAATGATGAAATTTATGTATACTCATTTCATATATTTAGGAGTAGTTCTTCCTATATACTACACCTATTCACTTCCTGAATTTTTCTAACAATAGCCGTTGCCATATTTCTAGGTACAAATCTGGGTATTACCGATAAAAATTTATTAAACCTGCCGGGTATGGCAATTGTATTGCCTTTTTTCATAGCCTCATAACCGTACTTCGCTACCCTTTTTGGGCATGCCATGTTAAAATCAGCTTTAGCATCTATTGCGGCACTTGAAACTTTCTTTTGAAATGCCGTTTTGGTTTGCCCCGGGCATAAAACCGTTAATGAAACACCGGTACCTTTCAGTTCATTGGCCAAGGCTTCAGAAAATGACAAGATATACGCTTTGGTGGCATAGTAAATTGCCATCAACGGACCCGGTTGAAAAGCCGCTAATGAAGATACATTTAAGATCATCCCTTCATTGCGCTGTAACATCCCTTTCAATACTAATTTTGTTAAGTGAGTAGTTGTAAACGTATGCAGGTATAACATTTCTGATTCGCGTTGCCAATCGGTATTTGAAAAAGTGCCGAATAGGCCGAATCCGGCATTGTTTACCAAAACAGCAATAGGGATATCTTTTACATCGTTAAAAATAGCTTGAGCGGCATCCGGTTTGCTTAAATCATTTGGCAAGGTAAGAATTTCAACAGGGTATTTTTTTTTGATATATTCTTTGGCTTCCAGTAATTTTTCGGCATTGATATCTATTAAAACCAGGTTGTAAGCATCCTTCGCTATTAAGAGGGATAGTTCAAACCCTAATCCCGATGCTGCCCCGGTTATGAGTGCTGTTTTCCTCTTCGGGTGCTTAAAACCTTTCATAATAGCAAATTTGATTGATGTATCGCCAAAGTTAGTTGTAATATTTGAGTATTACATTGAAAAAATAGCGTTTTAAATAAAAATATTTCTTACATTTCGCAAAATATATGTTGATATAATTTAAGTTTTGTAAATAATGCAAAAAGTATTTATCGAATATTTAAAGTCACAACAAGCGAGTAACACGTCATTTGTAGACCAAATTGCAACGGTATTAGATATTGGGTATGACGCGGCATACAGAAGGATTAACTTTAAAACTAACCTAACACTTGAAGAGGGAGTAACACTTGCCAAACATTTTAAAATATCTTTAAATAAGTTATTTGAAGTGGGGAGTGAACAGGCCATATTGGTAGAAAGGTCGCCCAAAATTTACAATGAAAAGCAATTAGAATTGTACTTTACAAAATCAATAAAGAGCTTAACTCCTTTAACTAATAAAAAAAGTGCATCACTAATATATTCAGCAAAAGATATTCCGCTTTTTTACACCTTAACAGATTCATTTATAACACGTTATAAAATTTATGTTTGGTTAAAAATCGCCAATCGTGAAATGACAAAAAATAAAATTTCTTTTGATGATTTTATTGAAACCATTCCCCAATCACTATTAGATAAAGCATTTGAGCTAAGCAATACTTACAATTATATCGGCTTGGTTGAATTTTGGAATGACAACACCATTAACGGTACGATTCAACAGATTATTTATTTTTACGAATCGCAACTATTGTCTAAAGAGATGGCCTTAAAAATTTGTGACGATTTAGAAGAAATTATTCATCATGTTGAAAAGCAAACCATCCAACAAAGCATTATCAATTCTAAGAATAATGCGTCTTATCAATTGTACAAAAGTGACCTGCTTACCATGAGTAATATTTTGATGGTAAAAACTACCCATAAAAAAATATTTTTCGTTCCGTATACCGTATTAGAGTATTTAAAAATAGAGCATCAGGATACTTGTACTATTATGGAAGATTTTTTTGAACGGCAAATGACCAATTCTAAATTATTGGTACATTCGGGTGAAAAAGACAGAACGCTCTTTTTCAATAAAATGCATCAAAAAATTAACAAACTTCGCGAGCGCATTAACATTGACGAAGCATTTGGTTTTGAGTAAATTGCCATTGGATGGCGATAAAAAATAAAGGCTCCCCGCTCAACGTCTTGAGTTTGGGAAGCCTTCTTTGATAAAAACAATCTGCATTTAACCCCTTTTTAAAGAATGAACGATTGATTTATCAAAATCAGAAGCTCTGTCAGACTCCTGTTTTAGCAAATACTCTTGTGTTTATGAATAATCAAATCAATACGGTTTGGTACTGTGACTTTCTTTCTTTTTTTACAATTTCCCCATAGTACAGCAAGAGTATTCCTTTAGCGTGTTAATCATCAAAAATTTGAATAATTTGATCGTTAACTTCGGTAATCGGAAAAATAAATTTCCCTTTTTCTGTCAATAACACTAAATTTATATTGTCAATTGAGTCGATTGTTCCTTGAATTTCACCAATCTTAATCCGTTGGCCTACGGCTAAATTTTTGCGCGAATAAAACCCGAACAACAACCGTTGAATAATTTCTTTTGACCCTAACCCGAACGCAATGGTAAATGCCAATAGTAATGAGCCTAGAATAAGGGTTAAATTACTGGTGATAATATCGGTGTTGATTCCCGCTTGATTTAAAGCCGTTATGGCCACAATAATTGTGATGGCAAAAAAAACGATGTTTCCTATAACTGTTGACCCTCCTAAATCAAATGATTTAAAAACCGACTGAATGGCATTTTTAACAATATTGGCAATATAAATTCCTACAACCAATATGGCCAGTGCACTAAATAGTTTTGGCAGATAGCCAATAAACGCGGCAATCCCTTCGGTGAGCATCTTCAATCCTAAAATATCAGAAATAACAATAAGAATCAACAACATCAACAGCCATTTTACAATCTTAACAATAAAAGTAATCGGCTTTATTTCAACACTCGAATCTCTGATAAATTCAATTTCGTTTAATTTATCTGCCAACACATCAATCTTAGAAAATTTCAATGCTTTTTTTATAAAAAACGTAATGAGTTTTATGAACAGCCAACCTATTGCCAGTACAGCAATGGCTGCTATCAATTTCGGAAAAAAGTTTACTATTTCTTGCCATATCCCTTCTAAAAGCGATGTGTCTATTTGAGATAATTGTAGTGGTAGTTTCATTTTTTTGACAGCGTTTTTTTGTGATAATTATAATTTTTTCTTATTGGTTTTTAATAGGCTTTCAATAGTTTCCGGGCATTTAACCACAAATAAATCAGCCACATCAATAGCCAATTTAATAAATGAAATATCATTCATCACCTTTTCTTTTAACATGGTAGGGAGCTTCTCCTGATGTAATATCTCTTTAAAAGGATTACTCATATCTATAACTTTTTATAAATTGCCATTACTTTCTCTCTTGCTCTCTTTAAGCGCATTTTTACCGCACTTTCGCTTATTTCAAATACAGTTTGCAATTCTTTAATTGACAGTTCATCTTGGTATTTTAATAAGAGTATCATCTTATCTTTAGGGTCTATGATAGACAATACCCTTTTTAATTTTTTTGCTTTTAACTGAAAAATATCATACTCATCAACACCGTCAACTTCATTTTCATCACTTTCAACCTGTTGTATCTTTTCCCTTATTTTATACGAATTGCGTTGTACATAATTTACACAAAAATTATAGGTAAAAGAATACATCCATGTTGAAAATTTAGAAGTTCCTTTAAAGGTATGTAACTTCATATAAAGTTTGATAAATATATCGTGTGTTAAATCTTCTGCTTCTACCCTAGATTTTGCAAACCCCAAACATTTATTATAAACTATGGGTGCATACCTATCGTATAGCTCGGCAAATAAGACACTTTCTTTAGTTTCGACTATCTTTTTTGCAAGATCTTCATCACTAAACTCATCAATTTTGACAGATGGTTTCAATTAGTATATTTTATTCTTCATATCTGTAAGACACATATTATACCAAAAGTCACTTTTTATAAATAAAAATTTTTTTTGTAACATTTTTCAGCCTTCTACCGTATATATAAGTACAAGCAAAAAATAAGGGTATTAATTTAAATCAAATACATGAGACAACTTAAAATAACAAAACAAGTTACAAACCGCGAAACGGCGTCATTAGATAAATATTTACAAGAAATAGGTAAAGTTGATTTGATTACTGCTGATATGGAAGTAGAATTGGCACAACGTATTAAAGCCGGAGACCAAGTAGCTTTAGAACGTTTGACAAAAGCTAATTTACGTTTCGTAGTTTCTGTAGCAAAGCAATATCAAAATCAAGGATTGACCTTACCCGATTTAATTAACGAAGGGAATCTAGGTTTGATAAAAGCTGCCAAACGTTTTGATGAAACCAGGGGTTTTAAGTTTATTTCGTATGCCGTTTGGTGGATTCGCCAATCTATTTTACAGGCTTTGGCCGAACAATCTAGAATTGTACGTTTGCCACTGAATAAAATTGGGTCTATCAACAAGATTAATAAAACCTATGCGCGTTTAGAACAAGAAAATGAAAGGCCTCCTTCTGCTGAAGAGATTGCCAAAGAATTAGATATGACTATTAATGACGTCAAAGAATCGTTAAAAAATTCTGGCCGTCACGTATCTATGGACGCCCCTTTAATTGAAGGTGAAGATTCTAATCTATACGATGTATTGCGTTCGGGAGAATCTCCAAATCCCGATAGAAGTTTATTACACGAATCCTTAAAAACAGAAATTGAACGTGCCTTAGAAACGCTAACCCCAAGAGAAGCTGATGTAGTTGCATTGTATTTTGGGTTAGGAGATGCACATCCGATGACATTGGAAGAAATAGGCGAAACCTTTGATTTAACTCGTGAAAGAGTACGTCAAATTAAAGAAAAAGCCATCCGTAGGTTAAAACATACTTCAAGAAGTAAAATTTTAAGGACCTACTTAGGTTAATTTTTATTACTTTTACATCAATGAGTAGTCAAATAAACTATTCGTTTTTTGATTAATGAATTGAAAACTCTCGGCATTGCCGAGAGTTTTCTTTTTTATCACTACTCTCCTTATCTGCTTTCATAAAAGAAGAAGCCCGCCCGTCTACCGATATTTAACCCGAATATGTATTAGTCCATATTCGGGTTTAACTTTTTAAAAACAATTATATTCTTAGAGCCTTACTTCATAAGCATTAGATTTTTCGTTATTTTTGTAAAAAATCAAATATGAGCCACCTTATTGCCCCTTCCATTTTAGCTGCGGATTTTGCCAACTTACAACACGATATAGAAATGGTAAATGCCAGTGAAGCCGATTGGTTTCATATTGATGTGATGGACGGTGTTTTTGT
>DRQI01000391.1 GCA_011330545.1 Flavobacteriia bacterium | reverse complement strand
TGAGTATTGAGTATTGAGTAGTGAGTATTCCGGTACCAACCATCAAAAGCTACTTTTTTCTGCCCAATAACACTTGTTTTAACCGTTTTTTTCTATGAAATTTCTCTTGAAATTGTTGTGTGTAAAACCACATTTTTTCAAATACTTTTTTGGCGTCTTTACCACTTAGTGTTGAATATTCGTCACTCATTATTTGAACCATTTCTTTTTTAGGCGTTAGGCGCGAAAAATTTTTCATACGGGCATCAAAATCGAGGTTAAAAAAAGACATGCGGTTTAAATCTACCAAAAAGAAAGCGTATGCATTTCCGTTTTTTACGATGAGTGTATTACCGGGGGAGTGGTCTTTAAAATAAATACCTTTTTCATGTAGTTGCCAAGTAAATTTTGTAAACTGCCGCAGTATATTTTCACGGTCGGGGTACATAGGGTTTGTTACCAATTCGCGATAGGTCAAATCGTATGCTAAATGCTCACATAGGTAGTAACTCTCACGCAACCCCAACAAGGTACTGTTTTCAAAAAAGGCAATGGGCTGTGGTGTGCCGATACCATATTCGGTTAGTTTTTGTGCGTACTCATAAGACCGCCGGGCTTTAGATTTACGAAAGTATGTATAAGCAATTTTATTGATAAAATTCGGAATTTTAAACGATTTTACATTGACGGTTTTACCGTTTATAACAAAGGTTTTTATTTTGTTTCTATCGCCATCGCCAATCAACGTACCGCCGCTTGCAAAACTGGCAATAATTTCTTGTAATTGGGGGGTAATCGATTGGTAGTTTTTATGGATTTTATACCGCTTCATTAAATTTTAATCTCATTAATAAGTACCATGCTTAGTCGTTATTCATTTTCGATAAATACAATTTTTTGCTGAAGTTTTAATGAGTTTTCAACATATTTTCCGGTGATGGTAATAAAAAACAACTTCCAAAATACAGGCCTGAAGATACTTTTATAAAGGCAAACAGCCATCCAATAAAATCGAATAATCAAATATTTCAAATAGTGGTGGTTTTTACGAAATACATATAGTTTTGAAATTTTCAATTCTTTAGCTATCTCAAAACTGTAGGTGGTACTTTCGCCTTGTAAGTGGATAAATGCCGTTTCAGGATGTAAATAACTCGCGTACCCTTTTTGCTGTAAGCGGTAGCAAATATCCATTTCTTCATAATATAAAAAAATATTGGTATCAAATCCGCCAACTTCAGCAAACTTGTGGGCATCAAAAAACATAAAACTGCCTTGTACAAAATCTACTGAAAATGAATCTGTATATTGTTTTCTTTCCCTTTTAATTTTTTTGGAAGTCAATTCTATGGCTTTTCTTCCAAAAATTTCTTTTCTAATGCCGTGATAATAATCAAAACTATACGTGGGCTTTTGATGCCTATCTAATTGTTGTGGCGTTACCACTGCAACATTTTGATGGGTTTCCATGAATTTTTTTAACGAAGAAAAACAATCTTCGATAAAAATAATATCATTATTGACAAAGGCAAGATACTTGCCCGAAGCATATTGTGTGCCAAGCATATTGCCGCCGCCAAATCCTAAATTGATATTGCTTCGAACAATGGTAACACGGCTGTCATAATTGCCGAGAACTTTTTTTAAGTTGAGATAGTCTTCAGACTTCGAACAATTATCAATGATGATAATTTCGTATAAAACCGAAGAAGAAGTTTGTTGTATAATAGATTTAACAAGGCCTAATGTTAAATCACTGCTATTATAATTGATTGATATAATGGAAATATCCATAAAATTGACCTTTGGTTGAGACCGCAAATGTAAAGAAACAAATGATATATCTAAAGTAATTTGTTTATTTGCAGTTACAACGGTGCTGATTTCAACGTTTTTAATCTGAATTATGTATTAAGAAAGCGTAATGCGGGTTTAAAGTTGGTTTTACACAGCATTTATAAAAAGAAATATATGGATTACGATAATAAACCCGACGGATATTACAACGACCAAAGGCTTGAAATGCTAGATTTTTTACCCGAAAATGCAACAAAAGTATTAGATGTAGGTTGTGGCAATGGTACTTTTGCGGGTATCATCAAAAAGAGAAACAATGCAGAAGTATGGGGAATTGAATTGATGGAACAAGAAGCCAAAAAAGCTACGGGCATTGTAGACAATATCTTTACCGGCCCGTGTGAAAACCACTTGGCTTCTTTGCCTGATAAGTATTTTGACGCCATTTATTTTAACGATGTATTAGAACATTTGGCAGACCCTTATATGGTACTAGAAACTATAAAAAGAAAACTCTCTCCTGACGGAGTGGTTATTAGTTCTATTCCGAATATACGATATCACAATGTCTTTATGAAATTGCTGTTTCGAAAAGAATTTGAATATGAAAGCTCGGGGGTTTTAGATAAAACACATTTGCGTTTTTTTACTTATAAAAGTATACGTAATATGTATACAAATTTAGGATATGAAGTGTTAGTACACAGAGGTGTCAATGGGAGCAAATCGTTAAAACCCATTTTATACAATATCCCGTTATTGTTTACCGCTATGGATATAAAATATCCCCAATATGCCACAGTAGCCCGTGTAAAAAGATAATTGAACAAGAAATTAACCAATGAAGGAAGAATTGAACAAAGCCTTAAAAACCTTGCAAAAAAAAGGAGTAATTCTATACCCTACCGATACCGTTTGGGGGATTGGATGTGATGCTACCGATGCAATGGCCGTTGAAAAAATTTTCAAACTCAAAAAACGCGATGAGAGCAAAAGCTTGGTTATTTTGGTAAATTCGTTTACAATGTTGCAACAATATATAGATGACGTTTCTGATGAGGTACGAACTTTTTTAAAGAATGTTTCAAAACCTACAACGGTAATCTATAAGAACCCAACCGGATTGGCTGCCAATGTTATTGCAAAAGACACAACTGTAGCCATTAGAATTGTTCAGGACGAATTTTGCAAAAAGCTCATTGGGCAATTGCAAAAGCCAATTGTTTCTACTTCGGCAAATATCAGCGGCGAGCCTACGCCAAAAACTTTTAAAGAAATTGAGAAGCCTATTTTGGATGCGGTAGATTATGTGGTAAATTTGCATCGAGAGAAACGGCCAAATATTCCGTCTACTATTGTTAAAATTAATAACAAAGGGCGGGTTGAAATTATCAGGGCTTAGGATGTCAAATAAAGCGCAATAATGTTGTAAAGTATTCGAGCCATCCAACGCAAAACAAATAGATTAATTAAAGAGTAGCATGCCAATATATAAAGAACCACTTACCGCCGAAATTTTTAACTATATTACAAAGGCCTCGGCGTCCTTACAATTAGAATCGTATGTTATTGGTGGCTTTGTACGCGATTTTTTATTGCAAAGAAACCGCAATGCCAAAGATATTGATATCGTTACCGTTGGCAGCGGCATTGCATTGGCACAAAAAACAGCGGCTATGTTGCCTACAAAACCTAAGGTACAGATTTTTAAAACGTACGGTACAGCCATGTTAAAATATAAAAATACAGAAGTTGAATTTGTAGGTGCCAGAAAAGAATCGTATACACAACATAGCCGAAACCCCGAAGTAGAAAAAGGTACCTTGCAAGACGACCAAAACCGGCGTGATTTTACCATCAATGCACTTGCGTTGAGTTTAAATAAAACGAATTATGGTAAATTATTAGATCCGTTTAACGGTATAGAAGACCTGAAAAAAGGAATCATCAGAACGCCTTTAAATCCTGATATCACCTATTCTGATGACCCTTTGCGCATGATGCGTGCCATACGCTTTGCCACCCAATTAAATTTTACTATTGAACCGGCCTCCTTAGCGGCAATTACTAAAAATGCAGAAAGATTAGATATTATTACACGAGAAAGGATTGTTGACGAATTACATAAAATAGTAGCAACTGATAAGCCTTCTGTTGGATTCAAACTGCTAGAACAAACCCGTTTGTTAGAAAGAATTTTACCCGAACTTACGGCATTGAAAGGAGTAGAGGAAGAGAAAGGGCAGTCACACAAAGATAATTTTTATCACACGCTGCAAGTGGTAGATAATATTGCACAAAAAACAGATAATTTATGGTTGCGCTGGGCGGCATTGCTGCACGATATTGGAAAAGCTCCAACAAAAAGGTTTGATGATGCCTTGGGGTGGACTTTTCATGCCCATGAATTTGTAGGTTCTAAAATGGTAAAGAAAATTTTTAAACGTTTAAAAATGCCGATGAATGAAAAACTCAAATACGTCCAAAAAATTGTACTATTGAGTTCTAGGCCCGTAGTATTGTCAGAAGATGTTACTGATGCTGCTGTTCGCAGATTGATATTTGATGCCGGAGATGAAATAGACGATTTGATGACGCATTGCGAAGCCGATATTACCACCAAAAACGTAAAAAAATTACGGCGATACCTCGCTAATTTTAAAAAAGTACGGCAAAAAATTAAAGAAGTAGAAGAACGCGATAGGATACGTAATTTTCAACCACCTATTTCAGGAGAATTGATTATGCAAACTTTTAACCTACAGCCTTGTAGGGAAATAGGTACCATAAAAGAAGCTGTTAAAAATGCTATTTTAGAAGGTGAGATTAAAAATGATTACGAAGAGGCCTATCAGTTTATGTTGGCAAAAGGGACTGAAATGGGGTTGGAAAAAACCGAATCATAAATAAAGGGAATTATTTTTCAAAAATCTTTTGTAACTCTAGCACATCTTGATTTTCAGGGAAAAATTTTAAAAGTTTACCGGCCAACGCATTTCCTATTTCACAGTTTTTATGGGTGTATTTGCAGCTATAACTATAGGCTAAAGCTAATCTGTAGTTGGCTTCAAGCTCTTCGGGGAATAATTTTACGGCTTGCTCATAGCGGTAAATGGCATTGTTCCAGTTTTTTTTCGCTATCCACTTATCACCTTCTTCAATGAGGTAAGTATATTCGTTTAAATTATCAATTAGGTATTCTTCATTTACTGTTTCGTTTGTTTCGATTTTTTCTTCTTTGTTTAATAAATCAACTCCTAATATTATGGCTGGTACTAGTATGGCTAATACAATAGCCCAAGCCCTTATATTTTCAACTTTTCGGCGTTTGAGAATTTTTTTTCGCAATTGTAGCAATTCCTCTTTAGTAGCTTTTTTTAAGTCAACTTTTCCTTTCGCCGCGTTGTAATACTCTTTGCGTGTATTTAAAAAAGTACGTTCTTTTTTGAACATACTTTTTCTGCGCAACATACTTTTATTGTTGCGTAAGGTATTTATCATGTGCTGCATGCTTCCTTCTCCTCCCATTTTAGTTTATTTAATATTTCGTATCCAACGAAATTTTAAGGGCGTTGCCCTTAGGTTTTTTGCGTTTTTTACAGTAAAGATAATTTTTTTGGTTAAACTTTCCGAGTGTTAAAGTTTACCCTTTCGTCCACGCTTTGGCGTGGCCACCTTCCCTTAAAAAGGGAAGGAGTTACAGACTAACTTTATTTTTGATATTGTTTCTGTTCTGAAGTTAGCCGCTTTAATTAAAGCCTTGTAATGTTCTCTAGTTTATTTGTAAGTTACTGATAAAAATTTATACAAACTAAATTGAAACGTCAGTTCGAGTGTTTTTAGTGATGAAAACCAATAGTTTTCACTACTAAAAATGTATCGAGAACGTATTTTTTTTAACTATTTGAGACTCATATTAGGTCCAAGAAAATAGCGATTTTCTACCTCAAAATCAGACATTTGAATAGTTGTAATTTTTTTGGTTAAACTTTCCGAGTGTTAAAGTTTACCCTTCCGTCCACGCTTTGGCGTGGCCACCTTCCCTTAAAAAGGGAAGGTGTTACAGACTAACTTTATTTTTTGTGTTGCCTCCATCCCCAAAGTTAGCTACTTACATGAAAGCCCGGCCTGCGAGTTAAAATCAAAATGGCCTAAGTTGCCGGTTTATAATTCTTTTTATCAATAAGAATTTTAGCAATAATTTCTTTTAAAATTTCAGAGGTACCGCCACCGATGGGGCCTAGGCGGCTATCCCGTAACAAACGGGCCAT
>DRQI01000390.1 GCA_011330545.1 Flavobacteriia bacterium | reverse complement strand
ACCGCTCCTACGTCACGGCACTGCCATTGACGTTTGAACAGGTATTCACAATAATTTTGATTAGATGTTTGACAGCAGTGTAATTAACTGATAGTTAGATAGAAGGCGTAAGCTAACAGTGTCAATTCGAGTGATTTTATAAAGGCAACACTTAGGTTGTTTTTATAAAATTGTATCGAGAACTTGGCTAAGCGTTATTTTAAAAGGTGTTTGGCACATTGCTTTCTACGTCATAGCACTGACACAGAAATAAAAGTATTATATCTTTCGGTCAATCACATAATTAACCATAGTAATCAGTGATTTTTTATAGTCAGAATCAGGATACGAACTCAACATTTTTAAGGCGTTGGCTTGGTATTCTTTCATTTTGGCAATGGTGTATTCCATACCGCCACTTTTTTTCACAAAAGCAATGACTTCTTTTACGCGTTTCTTATCGGTGTTATGATTTTTAACCGAATTAATCAACCATTTTTTTTCTTTAGCGCTACAGTTATTAAGTGTATAAATTAAAGGTAGGGTCATTTTTTGCTCTTTGATATCAATACCTGTAGGTTTTCCTATTTTATCATCGGTATAGTCAAAAAGGTCGTCTTTTATCTGAAAGGCAATACCGATATAAACGCCAAACTGCCGCATCAATTCAATTTCATCTTTTTTGGCTCCTACCGATGCAGCGCCAATTCCGGTACAGGCAGCAATCAAAGTAGCGGTTTTTTGACGGATAATTTCAAAATAAACAGCTTCGGTAATGTCTAATTTTCGGGCTTTTTCTATTTGTAACAATTCACCTTCGGTCATTTCTTTTAAGGCAATGGAGACTAATTTTAACAGGTCGAAATCATCATTGTCAATAGAGAGCAAGAGGCTTTTAGAAAATAGGTAATCGCCTACCAAAACGGCAATTTTATTTTTCCAAAGGGCATTTAAAGAGAAAAAACCACGCCTTCGGTTGCTATCGTCAACCACATCATCGTGTACCAATGAACCGGTATGTATCAATTCTATTAAAGAAGCACCTCGGTAGGTGCGTTCATTAAAATTGCCTCCTGATACCATTTTAGCTACTAAAAAAACAAACATAGGCCGCATTTGTTTGCCTTTACGGCGCACAATAAAATGGGTAATCCTATTCAATAGCGGCACTTTTGAAGACATAGAGTCTTTGAATTTTTCTTCAAAGAGTTCCATCTCTTTTTTGATGGGCAGTTTTATGTGTTCTACGATTTTCATCCTGTTAAGAAAACCTTATTTTTTATGTTCTATTTTCGCCCAACTATCCCGTAAAGGTACCGTTCTGTTAAAAACTAATCGTTCGGCTGTACTGTCATTATCAATAGTAAAATAACCCAAGCGTTGAAATTGAAATTTATCTCCGATACGAGCATCTTGTAAACTAGGTTCAACAAAAGCATTGGTATTTATGACTAATGAATTTGGGTTGATAAATTCTTTAAAGTCTTTGTCTTTATGGGCATCGGGTGCCTCATCGGTAAACAACCTGTCATACAAACGTACTTCGGCATGTACGGCATGGGCGATAGAAACCCAATGCAAGGTGCCTTTTACACGGCGCTTGCTTTCTTCGGTACCACTACCGCTTTTACTTTTTTCGTCATAAGTACAATGTATTTCGGTAATGTTGCCCTCGGCATCTTTTTTACACGATTCGGCTTTGATGATATAAGCATTTTTCAACCGTACTTCTTTGCCTAATTTTAACCGAAAGAATTTTTTGTTGGCTTCTTCCCTAAAATCTTCTTGTTCAATATAAATTTCTTTTGAAAAAGGTACTTTTCTACTACCGGCATTTTCGTCTTCGGGATTATTTTCGGCATCTAGCCATTCTTCTTTTCCTTCGGGATAATTGGTAATAATTACTTTTACAGGATTCAATACCGCCATTACCCTTGGCGCTGTTTTATTCAAATGGTCTTTGATACAAAATTCTAACAGTGCTACGTCGGTTACATTGTCGCGTTTTGAAATTCCGGAAACTTCACTGAATTTCCGAATCGATTCGGGAGTATATCCCCTACGGCGAAGTCCTGAAATGGTAGGCATCCTAGGGTCATCCCAACCATTCACATGGCCTTCTTCTACCAATTGCAGCAATTTGCGTTTGCTCATTACGGTATAACTCAAATTACGGCGTGCAAATTCACGTTGTTTGGGCCTGAGGTCTTTACCCGAATAGATTTGGTCTAGAAACCAATCGTATAATTGGCGGTGGGGCTTGAATTCTAAGGTACAGATAGAATGTGAGATTTGTTCAATATAATCAGATTCTCCGTGTGCCCAATCGTACATAGGATAGATATTCCACGTATCACCGGTTCTATGGTGAGATTTTCTCAACACGCGATACATAATGGGGTCGCGCATCAACATATTAGGCGAGGCCATATCTATTTTGGCGCGTAAGATATGCGATCCTTCTTCAAATTCGCCATTTTTCATTTTTTCGAATAAGGCTAAATTTTCTTCTACCGGCCGATTTCTATTAGGACTATTGGTGCCCGGTTCTGTAGGAGTTCCTTTTTGTTTGGCGATTTCCTCTGAAGATTGGTCATCAACATAGGCTTTGCCTTTTTTAATTAGCAGAATAGCCCATTGGTATAATTGCCCGAAATAGTCTGAAGAATACAATTCATTTTCCCATTGAAAACCCAACCATTGGATATCGTTTTTTATAGCATCGACATATTCTTGTTCTTCTTTTACGGGGTTGGTATCGTCAAAACGCAAGTTAACGGGTGCGTTATAGGTTAATCCCAATCCGAAATTTAGGCAAATAGAAGCGGCATGGCCGATGTGCAAATAGCCATTGGGCTCCGGCGGAAAGCGAAAACGGAGTTTGTTTTTGTCCAAGCCATTGGCGAGGTCTTCTTCTATAATTTGCTCTAAAAAATTTAATGATTTTTTTTCTTCAGACATGCATCCTGTTTTAATAGCTCACAAAAATACGCAAAATATGTAATTAAATATCAGTTGCTACAAAAGTGTAACAAATCTGAAGAAATAATGTCTATTTTGTATTGAATCACTTAAAAAAAATAAAATCAGATGAAATATTTTTTAGTATTTATTCTTACGGGATTATTGTTTTCTTGTACAGAGAAACCTTCAAAAGAGGAAATACGATTTAAGCCTATATCTCAATTTTTCCCAAAAGAAAAAACCAACGTATTGGTAGTAGGTACTTTTCATTTTGATTATCCGGGATTAGATGCTATAAAAACAACCGAAGAAGATAAAATAGATGTATTAAAAGAACCCAAAAAATCTGAAGTTACAGAATTGGTAAATTATATCAAAAAATTTAAGCCCACTAAAATTGCCATTGAGGCTTTTGATAATTGGAAAGCCACTGAAAAATTAAGGAAATATAAAAAAGGGGCATTTCGTGATGAAAGGGATGAACGGTATCAGTTGGGTATGCGTATTGCCAGTGAATTACAATTAGACACGTTGTACAGTATTGACGCCGGCTCTATGGATGAAGATTTAGAGCGGTTAGATTCAACATATACACAACAATTATTCAGAGGTTTTGATTTTCAAAGTGACGACCCTTATAATGAAATGGTGTCAAACTGGATGAAAGCAGATGAAAAAATGGTTTCTGGCACCAATCTTTTGGCGTATCTGAAATATATGAACTCTAAGGAATCGCATCAGTATGGATATGGAGCCTATTTAGTTGGCGATTTTAAATTAGACCACCAACGTGGAGCAGATATTTTATCTATTTGGTGGTACAATAGAAATTTAAGGATTTTCAGAAACCTTCAAAAAATTACCGAGAGTAAAAAGGATAGAATTTTACTCATTTTTGGCAATGGCCACGCGGCTATTTTAAGGCAGTTGTTAGAAGCATCACCCGAATACGAATTTGTTGAGTTTGATAGTTTGTAACACCCTTTTTCATTTTTTGTTTTCTTAAGAAAGAGATTTGATTTCGTAAAATATCAAGAACAAATAGCATTAAATTTTTCAAAATTATCGATTGTCAGTATTACCCTAATAAAAATTTTGAAAGGTATTTTTTGTGCTAAACGGCCTGCTTGAGTTTTTCTCTATTTAACGAAGACAAAAATTTGAGCCAAGTCATTTAATAAGCCTAAGATTGGATTAATTACAAAGCCGATAAATAAGAGGATTATTCTATCACTCCTTCATTTCTAAATTTAACTTCATAAATAACTATCTTTTTTGGGCTAATCTTTTCAATAAGATAAGTGTTAAAGATATTATTTTTATATTCAAATGCTTGCCTGTAAAGTTTGCCGTATTCTTTCTTTAATTGTTTCTCATTTT
>DRQI01000389.1 GCA_011330545.1 Flavobacteriia bacterium | reverse complement strand
AGTAAATTAGATTTGGAAAAAATGAAAAACGATATTTCCTTAAATATTGTAAACTCTTATTTGAATGTGTTATTTAATAAAGAAAATTTAAAAATTGCAAAGGCTCAGGTCATTATTAGTAAAGAACAATTAGAAAGAACAAAAGAATTGGTAGATGCAGGGGTACAGCCGAAAGGAAATTTGTTAGACGTAGAGGCCACCAAAGTAAATGATGAAAATGCCGTGGTTACGGCTGAGAATAATTTAGCGTTGTCATTGCTAGAATTATCTCAATTATTACAAATACCCAATCAAGGTTTTGATATAGAAGAGATTCCGGTAAATATAGATTCAGTTACCTTATTGTATAATAATACAGAAGAAATATTTTCAAAAGCTGTTGAAAGCCAACCGGAAATTAAAAGTGCTGAATTGGCATTGCAAAATTCTGAAACCGGAATTAAAATTGCAAAAGCAGACTATTTGCCAACCTTATCTTTAAATGCCGGTTTAAATACAGTATATAGCCATAGGCAAGGCAAAGAAGATGATTTTTTTATTCCGGGAAACACTACAACAGACCCTCCTATTTTAGTAAAAAACGGATTTTTTGACCAGCTAGATAACAATTTGGGTGAATTTTACGGATTTAGTTTAAGTATTCCTGTTTTCAACAGAGGCCAAGTAAAAGCCAATGTGAACAGGGCAAAAATTAATCAAGAAATATCAAAAGTTAATTTAGATGATACCAAAAGGGCATTGCGAGAAGCAATTGAAAGAGCTTATATCAACGCAAGGGCGACATTAAAAGAATATGAAGCAGCAGAAAAATCTGTAAAAGCCCAAGAACAATCTTTTAAATTTGCCCGAGAACGCTATAATTTGGGAGCTACCAACTCTTTTGATTTTGAACAAGTGAGAAATAGATTGGTAAATGCACAATCAAGTTTGGTTAGGGCGAAATATAATTATGTGTTTAGAACAAAATTACTAGAATTCTATTACGGAATTCCAATAGTAGCCGAATAAAAATAATTAAGAAGTTGTATAAAGAGTCCGGATGATTACATAAACCCGGACTCTTTTTTGTTTACAATCTAATCTTATTTAGCAGCTATAATTATCCTTTTAGCCACGCTTCGCGTAATTTCTTTTGGGCTTCTGTAGCATTTTCTTTGGCCTGCAATTTTTTTCCTAACGTATAGGCTTGGGTCAGCGTAGTTTTAATAAGAATTTCTTCGCCATTCCTATCTAATTTCACTTCTATTTCTTTACCGGGATGCCAAGCGAATAACTGTCCTAAAACTTGATTGGCATTTTGC
This sequence comes from Flavobacteriia bacterium, assembly GCA_011330545.1. Lineage (GTDB taxonomy): Bacteria > Bacteroidota > Bacteroidia > Flavobacteriales > Flavobacteriaceae > Aureibaculum. The sequence continues at coordinate 3,431 of DRQI01000389.1, read as the reverse complement.
AGGGTTACGGCAGTGCCTTCAACTTCCTTAAGAACATCGTTAGGCTGCACGCCTTGTTCTTTCCAAAAACTATTTTGCGTTACCAAGTTATTAAAATAAAGAGTTCCCTTTTGCCTGTTGCCCGCAAAAATTAATGCCCCGGCATTTTGTAGGTAATTGGTTTTTACCTTGCCATCAACAATCTCCAAGCCTACTTTTTCAAAGAAATCATTATAATTAATAGGCGTAGTACCCACTACATGAGTCCTTAAAAAGTTGCCTACAGACGGATATGTCATTGCCGTAATTTCATCAATTAATTTATCATCTTCAAAAGGTTTGTTTTTGCCGTATTTAAGCGAGAGTTCTTTCATTAGCGATAAGATTCCCCGGTGGCCATTGCTTTCTTGCCGCATTAAAATATCAATACACATTCCAATTAAAGCGCCTTTTTCATAGACATCGAGATAATTATCGGCATAGGGTTTTTCTAAGATATGTTCGCTCATCTCTGTAAAACTCATGGTGTCATCAAGTGTAGAAGCCGCCTGAATTTTTCCTAACATCTTGTCATAAAATTCATCTTCTGAAATTAAGCCCTGATTCACTTGAAATAAGTTAGCAAAGTACTCGGTTACTCCTTCATACATCCATAAATGTTTAGAAAATGTAGGCTTATTATAATCAAAATAATGTACGTCTTCAGAATGCACACTCAAAGGAGTTACAATATGAAAAAACTCATGAGACACCACGTCAACCATACTTTTTGCGAGGTCTTCGTCTGGCATGGCTTCAGGAAGTACTACCACGGTTGAGGTATTGTGTTCTAAAGCACCAAATCCTTTAGGGGCATTTTCATCTTGCCTTGCCAAATACAGAAATATATTATAATGGGGCGTACTGTTAATATCGCCTAAAAATGCTTTTTGCGCTTGCATCATTTTAAACATGGTCTCTTTTATTTTTTTTGCAGAGTGCATTTTAGTAGGAGAGTAGACACTCAATACAATTTTGATATCGCCAACTTGAAACTCTTCAATGTCTAAATTACCATACATCATAGGGTTGTCGGTAATATCAAAATACCTGGGTGCAACATAACTGGTAGTAACTTTTGAACCGTCTTCACTAGTAGTAGTGGCCGTACTCTGTAAGGCAGAAGCGTGTTTGAAACTTGCCGGAGAAGTGATGTTTAATTTATATTGATTTTTTTTCAACGAATCAAAATATCCTATAAAACCATGAAGGTTTAATACATAATCTTCGGGTTCTATGTTTGTGCCTGAAGGCGAAAAAGGGGTGTCTTTGCCAATACCTCCGCTTACTTCAATGTCAAAAGTGTCATTTACATAATATTCTATTTTATCTAAATTCTTAGCATTGGCAATAGTCCAAGAATTGGTATCTGTTTTCGTAACCGGTAGTGTATTTCCTTGGTAATCTATTGCTTTGAAATCAACAACATACTTTCCGAAATCACTTATGGAGTAAGTTCCTTGTACTACTCTAGGTAAATGATAAGTTACGGTATCGAGTAAAAACCTGCCGGGGTTTATCAAAACAGGAACCCTGTCGTCTTTTACTTGAGTTAAATCAATAGCAGTTTCTATGGGGGTGTTGGTTGCCAGGTCATTCACAGTTGTCTTTGTAGTACTACAACCAACAAGTAGTATTCCTGCGATAAAAGTAAGTAAGCGTTGTTTCATTTTTTTGAAAATTAAGTTTTTTAACGTGCAAAAATACTTGATATAACCCTATTATTTACTTAAGATTGTGTTAAAAGAGTAGGGATACTAACTACTTTTGGATAATTTTCAAGGAGGCATTAGATTAGCAGATAAAAAAAGTGGGGTATTTTAAGAAAGAAACTTATGATAACCCCGAAATCACCCCATTGTCATCAATACTCATATTTTCAGAAGCAGGAGTAGCGGGTAAGCCCGGCATACGCATCATCTTACCTAAAATAGGGATGATAAATTGCGCGCCTGCTGCAATCTCAATTTCGCGAACGGTAATTCTAAATCCTTTAGGGCGGCCTATCAGCTTGTCATTATCAGAAAACGACTTTTGGGTTTTTGCCATACATACTGCAAAATTAGCAAAGCCTAATCGTTCAATACGCCGTAAATTAAGGGTGGCTTTTTTATCATAATCAACTCCGTCAGCACCATAGATTTCTTTGGCGATGGTTTCAATTTTTTCTTTAACAGGAGATTTCCAATCGTATAAAGGTTTGAATTGCGTAGCTTTGTTTTCTACTACGTCAACTACTGCTTTTGCCAGGTCTATAGTACCCTCGCCACCTTTAGCCCAACCGTTTGAAAGTACGGCTTGTACGCCCAAGTTGGCACAACGGCCTATCACCAATTGGATTTCTTCATCGCTATCATTGGTAAAAGCGTTAATAGCTACAACGGGCTCAATATTAAATTTTCTGATATTTTCAATATGCTTTTCTAAATTTTCAAGCCCCTTGTCAACACGGGCAACATTTGGGGTATTATAGGCATCACTAGGAGCACCTCCGTGATGGCGCAACGCCCTGATGGTAGCTACCAATACCACACATTGTGGGTTTAGCCCTGCGTATACAGATTTTATATTCAAGAATTTTTCGGCTCCTAAATCGGCTCCAAAACCAGCTTCTGTCACTACATAATCAGCTAATGAAAGCCCCATTTTTGTAGCAATAATTGTATTGGTACCCTGTGCAATATTGGCAAAAGGCCCCCCGTGAATGATAGCCGGGTTTTTTTCTAAAGTTTGTACTAAATTGGGTTTGATGGCGTCTTTAAGTAAAATGGCCATGGCGTTTTCGGCTTTGAGGTCACGTGCAAAAATGGGCTTTTTGTCAAAAGTAAAACCGATAAAAATAGCACCGAGGCGTTTTTTTAAATCGTTAAAACTAGTGGCCATACAGAGTATAGCCATGACTTCTGAAGCCGGGGTAATATTAAACCCGTCTTCACGCGGAATGCCATTTGCAGTACCGCCTAACCCAATAGTAATTTGGCGCAATGCCCTGTCATTCATATCAATAACACGTTTCCATGCAATGGTCCTTCCGTCAATACCCAGATTATTCGTTTTGCTTTGTAAATTATTGTCAATCAATGCCGCCAATAAATTATTGGCTTTTTCAACAGCATTAAAATCGCCGGTAAAGTGAAGGTTGATGTCTTCCATAGGTACTACTTGCGAGTGGCCACCTCCGGCAGCGCCGCCTTTGATACCAAAAACAGGCCCTAACGAAGGTTCGCGCAATACTACGGCAGCTTGTTTGCCAATCTTATTTAAACCCTCGGTCAAACCGATAGAAACAGTAGTTTTTCCTTCACCGGCAGGCGTAGGCGTCAACGCAGTTACCAATACTAAATGATGCTTTTTTATTTTTTCTTCGTCAATTAAACTCAACGGAAGTTTTGCTTTGTATTTTCCGTACAGTT
>DRQI01000388.1 GCA_011330545.1 Flavobacteriia bacterium | reverse complement strand
ATATCTAATTTTAATAAAATTAAGATTCTCGACAGGTCTATGGGGTTAAACATGGTAGCTATGAGTGAAAATTTATCCAACGGATACTCATTGAACATCATTAGCGAAATCAAAAATATACCGTCATAGATAACAGCTAAGAATAGCCAAAGCAAAATGGCATAGCCAAAGCCTTTTATTTTATTTTCTGTTGACAGTGCAATATTATAGGCTAAGGCCACGAAAATAAAATTTAAGAAAGAACCTACTACGATTAACAGGCTAAAATCAAAGATGGCGGTTGATTTGAACAATCCGTACAGTATAAATGGTATCCCTAGGCCTAAGACCAAACTCAGGGTTAATGATAGCGATACGCCTACGTATTGCCCCATAAAAATATTACTTCGTTTGATGGGCTGTGCCAATAGCAGTTCTGTAAACTCACGCGAGTTATAGTAATACATTACTCCGAAAATAGTACCAATAAGCGGAGTTAATACAATGATGATATTGAGTAGCGTAATAATTGCCTTATTGACGTCATTATTTAAAAATAATAATACAAAGCCCAAAATAAGGTAAAAAATAAAGTATACATAACTCCAACGGCTACGCAATAAATCGTAGATACTGTACTTTAATATTTTTAGCATTTTCTTTTACTATTCGGTTTTAATTTGAATGTTACACGTAGCCATTCTGTTAGTTATGATAATAAACTAGCAATAGCGTGTTCTAAATTGGTTTGTTTGGTTTGTTCTTTGAGTTTGCCTATACTTCCTTTAAAATAGATTTTACCATCTAATAAGAATACGATTTCATCGGCCATTTCATCTACAAAACTCATAATATGTGTTGTTATTAAGATGGTTTTTCCTTTTTCTTTTTCTTGCCGGATGAGTTCTTTTAAATGGATTAGGGCGATGGGGTCTAATCCGGTAGTGGGTTCGTCTAAAATAATGAGTTCGCTATCAAACATAAAGGTGAGTACCAAGTTCACTTTTTGTTTTGTGCCTCCTGAGAGGTTGCCTAATTTTTTGGTTAAAAAAGCTTCGAGTCCGAAAAGGGCAATTAGTTCATTTTCATGGGCTTCTTTAGGCCTCAAATTTTTAACCATTTTTATCAATTCGATGACCGTTAAATTTGCAGGAAAATTAGCTATTTGCGGAAGGTAATTGATATTGTTTCTATACTTCCATTTTTTTAAGACGCTTTTGCCTTCAATCGAGATATCACCTTTTGACGGAATAACCATTCCCAAGAGACTTTTAATCAAAGTTGTTTTACCCGATCCGTTGGGGCCTAAAATTGCAAAAATACCGCCTTTGGAGATGCTTACATCCAATCCGTCAAGAACGGTTAACTTCCCAAAATTTTTATGCAGGTTGTTTATTTCTATCATGCAAATACGAATTTCATTAATTGGTACTCATTATTTTTAATTTTACTCACTACTCACTACTCACTACTCACTACTCACTACAGGATTTACAGGTTTCATCAAAGGCTTATTGTCTTTTAAGTTATCAGGCGTAAACACCGGCGATACTTTTTCAGAAAAATTGATAATATCAACAAATAAACTTCTCAGCAACACGAGAGCTTCGGGTGTTTTATTGACGATATACGAAAATAATTTTACGGGCCTAAACGGCACATCGCCAATTCCGTTTTTATCAATATCGTATCCTGTGTATTCACTCCAATAATTAGCTTCAAATTTATTATCATTGAGCCGGCTGTTGTAGGATAGGTCAAAGGCATTGTGCATAAAATTATTAAACTCGAAGACATTTGCATAGCAGCCACCGGTAAATTTTAGTGCCCATCCGTTTCTAATGAAATGATTGTTTTTATAATTAATACGATTACATCCGTCAATATTGATACCTATGGTGTTTTGCTCAAAAATATTATCATTGATTTCGGCGTCATAAATTTCTTTTAACAGCAGGCCATACGATGCGGTACCCCAATTAAAATGAAATGTATTGTGGTGCATTTTAATAAATTTTGAAAACATTACGGCAACACCGGCTCCGTTATTTTTAAATTCATTATGATGGTATTCATTGTGGTTTGAAAACATAAAATGTAGGCCATAGCGTACGTTATCCATACTTCTATTATTTGAAATGTGGCTATTGCTTACAAATTCAAAATAGATGCCATCCCTCATTCCAGAAATTGTATTTTGCTCTATTCTCATGTGAGAGCATTTCCATAAGTGAATTCCATTACCCGAAGTTACTTCGCTTTTCGCCGAACCTTTTATTTGGTTGTGCTTTATCAATCCGTATTTGGTTCTTTGCAAAATAAAAGCATAAAAAACATTTTCAAATACATTATCGGTTACTTTAAAATAGGTGCTTTTAGAAATAAAAACCCCGGCAATTTCTTTGGTATAGCTCAGGCCAACATTGATAAATTTGAACCCTGAAATAGTAAAATTATCTGTGCTTACAGCAAAGATGCTTTCGGTTTTATTTTCGCCATCCAGTATAGGCATGTTTTCGCCGATAATATGTACGGCTTTAGTGATATTAATTTGGGTTTCTTTAAAGATGCCTTTCTTTACAAGAATGGTATCGCCTTTTTTGGCAATCAATACTGCTTCTTTTATCGATGTTATTTCACACGAAGGGCAAACGTTGATGGTAGTGGCAAATGCGCTATTTTCAAATAGTAAAAAAGCAACTATAATAAAGGTATAGATTGTTTTAGTATTATTTTTCATCAAAGATTCTATTGCCATTTTATAAGATTTTTTCGAAAGCTATGGTTGTGAAATAGTATCCTATTTATTGCGATAACTTCACTTTTAATTGTTCCCATGTGAATAGTTTACCACCATTCTCTTGTAAATACTTTTCTGCTATTTTCTTTGAGTTGAAGGCCGAAAGATTGGCTCCCATCGGGCTTTTTATTTTTTCACTTATTAAAAAGGTGGCTTCTTTGGCATTTATAAGCGTTCCGGGCTTATTGTAATCGCTTACTAAAATAAAAGCCATATTGTCTTCATTATTATTTTTGGAGAGATCATTTACCATACACTCAATAGCATCAAACATATATGCTTTCCCTTTTTTGGTAACATATTGTGATGCATGGGTTTTGTCGACAATTGTCATGTCGCAAAAATGACAATGGTCACTGCCGTAATTTATTTTTGACGGTTTTACCGTACATGCCATAAACAATAGGGATATGGCAAGGACTAAAAGATTACGTTTCATTTTAAAATTTTATTTACAAAACAAATATACGTTAAAACGAGAATATCAAGACTGATATTCTCGTTAATAAGTAGTTTAAAGTATAGTGTTAGGCTAGGCCTCAATTTTTGTTTCTTTTTTTCCTATTAAAAATGCTAAAAATGCAAATAGCATACTTAGCATTATAGCATAGGCTCCTATATCAGGATAAGAATACACTTCAAAATTTAATATCTTTTTATACCCGAAAAATGGTGGTTGATACCCCATAAGTTCACCGGTTTTAGGGTCAATAATTTTTAAAATAGCATTGGGGTCAAGGTTATGTCCATAGACATATAACCAATGATAAAAATCATACATGCCTGCAATACCTAATAGTATCATAACGATGAGCCAAGTAAGGTATAATTTTGGTTTGCCGATAAAACCTATAATAAGGCCCAAAACTATCATAATCGCTACTACGGTAGGGAATATTTTAAACTCTTGCATGGGTTTTATCACTCCCTTTTTTACGTTTTCTGCTGTGGGTAAATGAGCCATGCCGATATAATGATTTAGTAAATCAATATTTTTTACGTCGTTGAACTGAACTCCGTCAGATAAATGTGTGATATGAATGTTTAAACCCAATGGCTCGGGATATTGTGGGGCTAGTAATGTAATTTTCCACATTGGAAAGAGGTAGAGCGCTGCTAAAAACAAACTCCCAATAATCATTACTATTTTTGATTTTTTCATCTTATTTATTTTAAAGATTTATGTAATTTTTACTGTGCAAAATTACGCTAAGTTTTTGTGATTTTGGGTAACAATCGTCACATAAAAGGACATTATTATCTTTTATTAAAAACGGATAACTAAACTCGTAGTTATCCGTTTTTAATTATTTGTATATTAATTAGTTACTCTACTCTTCTTCACCAGGAACATCACCGTCCAATGTATAGGTTAAGGGTGTATTTGACCCTTTGGCAGATACGCGAATATATCCTTGCATTTCTTGGTGTAATGCTGAGCAGAAATCTGTACAATAAAATGGCCAAACACCTACTTCTTTTGGTTCCCAAACCATGGTAGCAGTCCTACCCGGCATAATGAGCATTTCAGAAGTATTGGCACCAATCATGGCAATTCCGTGCGGTACATCATAATCTTGCTCTAAATTGGTTACATGGAAGAATACTTTATCTCCAACTCTAACACCTTCAATATTGTCAGGAGAGAAGTGAGAACGTATCATAGACATATAAATATGAACTTCATTGCCTTTACGCACCACTTTAGTTTCTGCTTCACTTTTTACTGCATCCGGATGTTTATTCTCATCCAATTTATAAATTTTAGTAGTTTTGCCCATTATCTTATCGGCAGCAATACCGGCAGCATAGTGAGGTTCTCCGATGGTTGGGAAATCTAACAACAACTCCATTTTTTCACCTGAAATATCAAATAGCTGTGCTGATTGGCAAACTTCAGGGCCTGTTGGCAAATAACGGTCTTTGGTAATTTTATTCATGGCTACCAAATATTTATCATCAGGGTGTTGTGAATTACCACCGGGAATCATCAAGTGGCCGACAGAATAATAAACAGGATGCCTATCTATTACTTTTAAGTCTTTAATATTCCATTTTACAACCTCAGAAGAGATAAAGAAAGTTGTATAGGCATTGCCTCTTGTATCAAATTCTGTGTGTAAGGGGCCTAAACCGGGTTGGTCTAGCACTCCGTAATTTACAGCGTCAAATTTTATAATAGGGATACCGTAT
>DRQI01000387.1 GCA_011330545.1 Flavobacteriia bacterium | reverse complement strand
CGGCTATTACCATCCAAAAAGTTGCCCCCGGCCCACCGATAGAAATTGCTACGGCAACCATTGCAATATTACCGAGGCCTACTGTGCCTGAAACGGCAGTTGCCAAGGCCTGAAAGTGATTGACTTCACCATGGTGGCTTTCGTCTTTAATGGTATCTACCAAATCACCATCAACTTCAAAAACATGGGGTTTTACTATAGGAGTGGTCTCTTCTAAAGAATCATAATTACCACGGACTACTTTAATGGCTGTTACAAAATGCCTGATGTTTACGAACTTAAAGTATACGGTAAAAAACGAAGCGCCAAAAAGTAATAAAATAAGAACAACCGGAATGCCAACCCCGCCAATGATAACTTGTGTAAATATGAAATTTTCCCACCAAATGGCAAAAGGCATAAAGGCATCGTTAATTTGTTCGTCTAAGCCTTTGCTTTGTGCATTTATTAAAAAAGGCCATAAGGTTATGAGTATAATTAACAGGTAGTTTTTTTGCTTCAAGTTCATGGTAATCTATTTTATGATTCGAGCACAAGTTGTGGCAAAGAAATTATACCATGGAAAAAAGTCAGAAAAAAGTTGAAAATGTCAGTAAAATACTTACTGACATAGAATGGGGTTTGGCTTATTGCCCAAAAGTTTATAAATCACAACATAGATAACGGCGGGTATTAAGCTCCTACTTGCCGCGAGGCTCTAGCGAAATATTTTCTTTTGGAATGGCCAAACGAATTTTCCGTTCGCGTTTTTCCGACATTTCGAAAAGGGTGTTTTTTAGGGGCTTGAAATGGTGGTCTTTCGTCCAATTTTCTTTTCCGAAAATACCATCCAATAGGGCAATTAATAGGCGTTTGATTTCGTTATAATCGTTAATATCAAAGTTTTTTTCTGTTGTATTATAACTTTTAGGTTTAATTTCTAACCAGGTATTTTGGTTATCTTTTTTACGTTTGGCAAATTTTACAAACAACTCATACAATGTCGGTGTCAATTTTACTTTTCGTTCATGGCCGCCGGGCAAGCCTTTTAAAAAGACACATCGTTCGTAGTTGCCTTTATCATTTTTTTGCTTGTTAAATTTTATATGAAAATTTATGGCATCGGGAATTACATTTTCTGCTAATTCTTTTACCCAACTCAATGCCAACGCAAAAAATAGCATGATTAGCGAAGTTTTAAAAATGGCTGAAAGCAGGGTTACATTGACTTCTGCGTCTGTTAATTTATACAGTTGTGCTATTAATGTAATTGCAATCGTTACTAATGATAGCCATGCCAGTATTTTTAATCTTCGCTTCGCAAAAGATTCCCACAATACCAAGCCTAAAAAGGCCAATGTTAAAAAGGCATAGTAAACGTCTAATTCACTGATAATACTCACTGTTTTTCCTGAAATCATCTTATTAATGGTAGGCAGTATTGAAAATAAGAAGGGCAAGCCTATAATATATATCCAAAATTTAGATTTGATGACCTGCTCTACGGGTTTTGGCAAATATCGAAACCAAGGCAAGGCCAGTAATATAAAGAGGCTGTTACACAATGATAAGATACTACGCCATCCGTCTAATAAGAAGCCGTTTGCCGCTGTAGAATGTGCATAGTACACTTCAATAGCACCTGAAATACTCCAACAGAGTATGGACAACGCCAACCAAACCTGTCCGAAATCATTTTGGCGTTTGCCAATATGCCACCATATAGCCATTAAAGCTACAAAGGCAAATAAGCATACGGCAAATTGCCACCAGCCGTAAAACGAAAGGATAGCGGTATTAGCCTCTACTTGTAAAACCATAATTCAAATCATATCGATTTCAAATATAATCAAAATGAAATAGCCAATCAGTACCGTTAAATTATTTGAATAATTTGGATTATATTTACCCAATGAATTCAAAAATTATTGCTAACGGAATTGTAAGGGCTATCGCCATCTTGACAGGTATTGCGATAGTACTCTTTTTCTTTTATAAAATACAATCTGTTTTAGTATATATTATCATTGCAGCGGTTATCTCATTAATTGCCCGGCCTATCATTTTATTTTTACGGCGAAAGTTAAAATTTCCGAATACTTTGGCCGTGGTAGTGAGTATGTTACTGTTTTTAGGGTTGCTTTTCGGATTGATTTCTATGTTTATTCCGTTAATTATCAAACAAGGGCAAAACTTGTCTTTATTGGATATCAATCAACTGGAATACAATATTGAAACTTTATTGGCACAAGCCAATGACTACTTTATGTCGAAGAATATCAATGTATTAGAACAACTCAAAAGCGTTGATATTTTTTCAAAGTTTAAGGCCATTCCGAATTTACTAAACTCTGTAATCAGTGCCGTGGGCAGTTTGAGTATTGGCCTGTTTTCAGTATTGTTCATTTCTTTTTTCTTAATGAAAGACAGTAGGATTTTAAATAAAGGTTTGCTGGTATTGGTACCTGATGGCAGTGAAAGCCGTTTTCAAAAATCATTTGATACCATCAAAGATTTATTATCGCGCTACTTTATCGGATTGCTTTTTCAGATTACCATTTTATTTGTTTTATATACGATTATCCTACTAATTTTCGGGGTGAGCAATGCCATCGTAATTGCTTTTTTGTGCGCGTTGCTCAATTTAATTCCGTATATCGGCCCATTGATTGGAGGGGTTTTGATGTTAGTGCTTACCATGACCAGTAATTTAGATTTAGACTTCCAATCACAAATACTCCCTAAAACCATTTATGTAATGATAGGATATACCATTGCCCAATTGGTAGACAATTTTTTTAGCCAGCCTTTTATTTTTTCAAAGAGCGTGAAGTCGCATCCGTTGGAAATTTTTTTGGTAATCATTATTGGCGGCTTACTTTTTGGCGTTGTTGGGATGATTGTTGCCGTACCTTCTTATACGGCTATTAAGGTAGTTTTAAAGGAGTTTTTGGCTGATAATAAGATTGTAAAATCGTTGACGAGAGACCTCTAATTTCTTATGATGCATAAAAGAAATTTCTAATTTGAATCCGGCCATTTTACATACTCATATTCAAGATTTTATCCATCAAAACCTACATTCAGACTTGTCAAAATTACTCTTTAAAGGAAGTCCGTTTCAAGGTATTACCATTCAAGAACTGGTTGAGCAAATAGAGTCTAAACGTAAGTCAAAGAATAAGTTACCTACTTGGTATGCATCTAAACAGATTTATTATCCCAACAAACTCAACATCGAACAAACCTCTTCTGAGGTTACAGCCCGATACAAAGCCGGCCTCATCTCAGGGAAAACCCTTATTGACCTTACCGGAGGTTTTGGTGTTGACAGTTATGCCTTTGCCAAACAATTTCAAAAAGTAATACACTGTGAGCTTGATACCGAGCTTTCAGCTATTGTACAACACAATTTTAAAGTTCTTAAAGCCGCTACTATCAAGTGCATTGCCCAAGACGGAATTGCTTATTTACAACAAGCTGAACAGCGGTATGATTGGGTGTATATTGATCCTTCTCGACGAAGTAGCTCAAAGCAACGGGTATTTTTATTAGAAGATTGCTTACCCGATATTCCTCAGAATTTAGACATCCTTTTCCGGTTTTCAGATCAGATTATGGTAAAGGCCTCTCCTCTTTTAGATATCAGCCGCGCCATTGACGAATTGACTTCTGTAAAGGAAGTGCATGTTGTTGCGGTACAAAATGAAGTAAAAGAACTACTTTTTATATTGAAAAAACGGTATTCCGGTAACATTGCTATCAAAACGGTAAATATCTTAAAAGATACTGAACAGCGTTTTGAAGCCACATTCAAACACGAAAGCAAGGCTCGTTTTTCATTGCCGAAAACGTATCTTTACGAACCGAATGCTGCCATTTTAAAAGCCGGGTTATTTAATGAAGTGTCACATCAGTTAAAAATATATAAATTACATATTAATAGTCATTTATACACTTTTAATGATTGTATTGATTTTCCCGGAAGGCGTTTTAATATACTATATGTATTGCCGTATAAGCTCAAACAATTCAAAAAAAAATTACGGGAGCCTAAAGCCAATATCACCGTTCGTAATTTCCCTGAAACGGTAGCACAAATCCGTAAAAAAACCAACCTTAAGGAGGGTGGTGACACCTACCTTTTTTTTACCACTGATATGAACGGAGAGCGAATTATTTTAATTTGTGAGAAATGTTGACGCCTACTGTATTTTACTGAACAAAAACTTCGTTACGAATTGATACTTTTCTACTCATCATTTTAATGCTTTTAGGGAATCAATCTTTTGTTGTAGCTTTTGAATTTCTTTTGATGTTGGATCTACTGATTCAATTGATGTTATAGAGTCTGCAATTACTTGCCCTACATCTACCGGTTTGGGTTTTTCATTAAAATAATACCCAATGTGTTCACTGGCACGCCATGCTTCATTTAATTGGTCATATACCACTTTATTCCATTGACTGGGATGTTTGGCATCTACCCAAACCACATCTCGGTATTCACTGTCAATCAACACCAAATCGGGGGTGGCAGAACCATCAAAACTCTTTGAGCCCTCACGTGTGGCGGTAACCGAAATTGTTCCTAAAAAAAACATGCGTTTTCTTCCGGCAATTTTTTTGATATAAGGCCTGAATTCTACGGGCTTATTGACCGTCCAATCAATTTCTTTTCTCGATTCTTTTACTTTTAACGGCATAGCGGTAACTCCTGCATAACCTTCTTTTTTAGAGGCATGGTCGTAATAGTACAATTTATCAGTGCCATCGGCAGGAATAAAAACACTAAAGGTTAAACTGGTACGCTCTTCGCCTACGGGTTCTAGGCCAAACCAATGGTATAAGCCGCTATATGCGTCAACATCCATACCTGAAAAATTAAAATCGGTTACAAAAGGCTGCTGGTTTTGGTCGTCGGGCATATCGGGAATTTTTACGGCAGTTTTCATATTCCAAGGCAATGGGTCACTAAACCCTCCCAAAAATTTTAGTGATTCTGCCTGAATTCTTGAAATTTTTTCTGATACTGTATTTTGCCTCGTCAGGTATGGGTACTTATGCATTTCTTCGGGACTGATATAAGTACCTTTTCCTACCAAAACCCGTTCTATATAATCGTTAAAATTGTGCTCGCCATTTTCAATAACCATCACCCCGCCAAAAGTAGGATAGGGAAATAAAAAGCCTTTCCATTTGGTTAGGCTCACCACTTCTACCCATTGGCCTTCATCATTTTTCATAAAATATACGTCGCCGGGTTCTAAGGAAAATAATTGAAATATATTAAAACGTTGTACTACGGCATTGTATGTGTTTCGACTAAATTTTAACGTTTCTCCTATTGAAAAAGTAACCGAAATGCGATTTTCACTGGAAAATCTCGGAAATGGCGTGGTACTCGACACGGCAAATATCTCTTCTATATTATCGCTGATACGCTGCCATACATATTTTTCGGTAGGCTGAATGGCCATCGTCCATTTGTTAATGCTATCTATTCTTACCAAATGCGGCAATGATACGTCTTTGGTTTCTCCTACCGATTCATTGGCCATAGAAAAAATATTCCGCAAAGGCTGTATCCGTTCATTTTGGGTCAAAGGGAGTTCATCAATTTCTACCCTATTCAAATTTTTAAAGACCATATAGGTTTTCATATAGTCATACATTTTATAATGCCAACCTACTACGTATACGATTGTAAAAAAAAAGACAAGTATGATTAGGGTTGCCAACCTTTTTCGTGTACTTGCGGCATTGCGAAACCTTCGTATTGAGAAAAACAATACGAGTATGCTTATCAGCATGATAAAAATATACTTTCTGATAAATAATAAAAAGGGTTGATAATCGTCTCGTAAAATAAATAATACAAATAGTAAAATAATACTTAAAACGATAGTTATTACTTTTTGCTTGGTTCCTTTTTGCCAGTATCTCTTTAGCATTTGTTGTTGGTCTTTTGGTTATTATGTGTGTTTTTCTTTTCTCTCTCAAAGCCGCAAACCTACCTGCCGGCAGGCAGGGGCACTAAGAAACAGCTTTCTTATTTTATAAAATCTAAATCAAAGTAACCCCTTATCTTTTAAGCGTTCTCGGGCGCTTTTTTCTTCTACTTTAGGGATTTCTGCTTTTTCGTTTATCTCTTTTGCCGTATCTTCTTTGTGTGCTATGTCTCCAATAAAATCTTTTCCTTTATCTAGCGTGGTATGTACAATATCTTCTATAGATTCTGATTTTTCGTCAATAATCTCACTCGACTTAAAAACAAAATTTGCCAAATAGGTACCTATCAATGTGCCCACAATGGCAGAGGCAAACATAGAAATGGTGGCGTAATTTATAGGAATTAAAAATTTTAAGACTAGCATCACTACGATAAACAAAAAGGTAATAAATACCAGCCGCAACAGAAATTTTTGTTGATACACAAAGCCTGTCCTATCTGTAGGTTTCATCTGCAGGCCTTTGGCATTCATCAATTTATTTAAAAAGCGGTATATCCTATTTCCATTTGATTCTCTCCAATACAGCAGAATACCGAATAATATGGATATGATAAAAGCAATGAGTTCTAGTGTCATTTCTTTGTGTTTGATGCTCGAAGTCGGATGCCTGAAGCATGGAATTCAAAGCGGTTAATTTTAATTCTTATTTCTGAATACAATTCTTAGGTTCATTAAATCAAAATAATTTTCGATAAAACTATTAAATTCTTCTTCAGATATATTTAGCTTTAAGCCTTTAATCTTTATAGGAAAGACTTTAATGCCATAATACCACCTTACTAAATTAGTCAATAATTATCAAATATTGTTACGAATGGTTTCTATTACCCAATCTTTCATCGAATCATTCCATTTTTGATATTGCTTGTAAAAATCTTCTTTATCATACCAATACCAATACAAAACATCTAAGGGGGCGATGTTTACCAATAATTTCCAAATTAAATCTTGCTGTTTAGGACTTAATGACGAATGTGGCCTGTGCATTGCATCAAACAACGAATCTTCAACAACATCTTGAATTTTATATTGATTGCTCACTTCTAATTTTTCGAGATAAATTTCAACACTCATTACCTTTTTACGTGCTTCCCTATCAATTTTATTCAGGTAACTTTTGAATAAAATGGGGTCGTCTAAAATATCTCTTATCGGATGTTGTGTTTTCTTTAAATATTGCGAAAGGATATATTTTTTTATCCGTTGATAGCGTTTTGTTGTAACTTCTTGTTCTAAATCATAGGCTATTATTATATGGTCACGCAATTTTTCCATCAATTCGGGTTGCGAAATATGGTAAATCAACACATCGTGTACGGTATCTTTAATGGCTTCTTTATATGATTTTTCATCTTCAAAAATTACGATGGGCGTAATAAAATCTTGCAATACATAAACACCCCTAAAAGCTTTTGTATAAAAAGAAGTTGTCTTATAATTCAACTTGTATAATGTTAAATCACGATTGCGCAAATCTCCATATTCTTTGGCCGATGTCAACAATTTAGTGTGTAGGCCTTCATCAATAAAATTATGGCTTTCTTTAAACGTTTCTATCAGTTGTAATTGCTCTTGCTGTGCTTTGTCCAACTCATTAATCAAATGAAAATTTATGGTAATTGTATCGTATTTTAACACATCTAAGGGTTCATAAAACGCGTCTATATTTTGGTCAAAATCAATACATATTGCACAATCTCTTGTAATGTCATTGATTCTATTGCCATGAACCTTAAACACTTCTTTCATCATCTCTCTATCGAAAGAGTGAAATGGCACATATACGGGTTTCCCTTTTTGCAAAGGCGAAATTAAAATGGCTGTTGGGTTGGCCTCGCCGTTATTCAAGTACTGCATATTTTTCTTTTCTTTGGCAATTTCGGGACTCCAACCTATGCCGTCAATAGAGAAACTTTTGAGTTTTGTTTTGGCAAACCCCAATTTTACCAAACATTGATTGTAACGTTCTACGAGCTTTCCGCTAACGGGAATCAACTCACTTCTGTATAAACCGGCTTCTTTTAGTTGTTGCATGAATTTTTATTTGTTATTCCTGCGTAGGCAAGAACCTTACTCTTTTATTCTGAATTTGGCATCAAATGCCGAATGACAACATATACTTAATTTTATAAGGCTACTCATTCTTTTTCAAACTGCTCTCTAGCTTCTAGATCTATATTCAATTGGTTGACACGGGCTGCTACTTTTCGTTTGAAATCGGTATCGGCAATAGTGGCTACATTATCGAGATAGCGGACAACTTCTTGCCT
>DRQI01000386.1 GCA_011330545.1 Flavobacteriia bacterium | reverse complement strand
TTGATTAGCTGCCTCGATGCTACTAACAGTAACAATACCATATTGGAATGTTAAGAAGAATAAGCCATCTCTCAACTTCTAAATCGGTACACAAAGTAGGCTTAAAAGAAACTTTTGTTAACGCCTAGCCGGCTTTCTTTTCAAATGGGGGTTTTCCTGCTACCAAAAGTCCCAAACCAAAACCACCTATCAAACCTAATAAAAAATCTTTAAACTCATTTTCGGCAATGGCATAATTTAAAACAATTGCAACCAATATCAGTACTAAGCCAATTATCCTAATTTTATTCATTTTCTATACTGTCAATTAAAATCTCTAAGATATCGATAGCTGCTTTGGCAATTTTTGTTCCGGGGCCAAAGACCCCCACTACGCCAGCGTCAAATAAAAATTGGTAATCTTGAGGCGGAATGACGCCTCCGGCGATGACCATAATATCTTCCCTACCGTATTTTTTTAGTTCTTCAATAACTTGCGGCACTAGGGTCTTATGCCCTGCTGCCAATGAAGAAATACCCAAAATATGCACGTCGTTTTCAACGGCTTGTTTGGCAGCTTCTTTTGGGGTTTGAAATAAAGGGCCTATATCTACGTCAAAGCCTAAATCGGCAAAACTGGTGGCTACTACTTTGGCGCCTCGGTCATGGCCATCTTGCCCCATTTTTGCTATCATAATACGCGGGCGCCGGCCTTCTATTTCGGCAAATTTGTTTGCCAATTCAGTAGCCTTTTTAAAGGTTTTATCTTCTTTTATTTCTCTGCTATACACGCCGGCAATAGAATTTATAGTGGCTTTATAACGTCCGAAAACAGTTTCCAAAGCCTTTGAAATTTCTCCTAGGGTAGCTCTTTCTCGAGCTGCTTGTACTGCCAAATCTAATAAATTTCCTTCACCTGACTTGGCACAGGCACTTAAATTCTGTAAAGCTGCTTTTACTTTATCGCTATTTCTTGTTTTCTTTAGTTGTTGCAAGCGTCGTAATTGCGCGTTGCGAACGGCTTCATTGTCAACTTCTAAAATAGAAAGCGGAGCTTCTTCTTTTAATGCGTATTTGTTTACGCCTATAATACTGTCTTGGCCGCTATCAATCCTAGCTTGTTTGATGGCTGCCGCTTCTTCGATACGCAATTTCGGAATTCCTTGTTCTATGGCTTTGGTCATCCCGCCAAGGGTTTCCACTTCTTGAATTAATTGCCAGGCATTCTTGGCAATATCAAGGGTTAATTGTTCTAAGTGATAGGAACCCGCCCACGGGTCAACCGTTTTGGTAATATTAGTCTCTTCTTGGATATAAATTTGCGTATTACGGGCAATACGTGCCGAAAAATCGGTGGGCAGCGCAATGGCTTCATCCAAGGCATTGGTATGTAAACTTTGAGTGCCACCAAGGGCTGCCGCCATGGCTTCAATGGTGGTTCTCGCTACATTATTAAAAGGGTCTTGGGCGGTTAAACTCCAACCACTGGTTTGGCAGTGAGTTCGCAACGCCAACGATTTTGGGTTTTTAGGATTGAATTGTTTTACGATTTTTGCCCAAAGCATTCTACCGGCTCTTAATTTTGCTATTTCCTGAAAGTGTTGCATGCCGATGGCCCAAAAGAATGATAGGCGCGGGGCGAAACTATCGATATCCATTCCGGCTTTAATACCGGTTCTCAGGTATTCCAATCCATCTGCCAAGGTATAAGCCAACTCTATTTCGGGCGTAGCACCGGCTTCTTGCATGTGGTATCCGGAAATGGAAATAGAATTGAACTTTGGCATGTTTTTACTGGTATATTTAAAGATATCTGCCACTATTTTCATGGATGCCGTTGGTGGGTAGATATAGGTATTACGCACCATAAATTCTTTGAGGATATCGTTTTGGATGGTTCCTGATAATTGTTCATTGGATACGCCTTGCTCTTCGGCGGCTACGATATAAAAAGCCAAAATAGGCAATACGGCACCGTTCATGGTCATGGAAACCGACATTTTATCGAGCGGAATTTGGTCGAAAAGTATTTTCATATCTTCTACCGAATCAATAGCTACTCCGGCTTTCCCTACATCGCCTTGTACGCGTTCGTGGTCTGAATCATATCCTCGGTGTGTTGCCAAATCAAAGGCTACCGACAAGCCTTTTTGCCCGGCAGCTAAATTCCTCCTGTAAAAGGCATTGCTTTCTTCTGCGGTTGAAAATCCGGCATATTGTCTAATGGTCCAAGGGCGACGCACATACATGGTTGCATACGGCCCCCGTAAATACGGTGGTATTCCGGCTACAAAATTTTCGTGAGGATAGCTGTTGGCTCTTGGCGATTGGCTGTTGGCTGTTGGTAAAATTATATGTTGGATGTTTTTTCTTGGCATTGATATTGTTCCTGCAACAGGAATCTATTTTAAATTAAAATCTAAAGGTGAATAAAATAAATCTAAGGCAATATAGGCTTCTATTTCTTTTGAATTAGATATTTTGGTTTTTAAACTTAATATGCCATTGATAATAATATCAGGACTAATAGCTCCTGAGTCCATCAATAACCGGAATAATTCTTTTGATGATTCATCTGATGTCTTACTATAAAAACAATCTACAAGTTTACCATTGGTTCTTACTAAGTGTTTATTTTTATATCTTTTCAAAGCTTCTTGTTCATCTTTAATGATAGCCTCTAATGTATCTCCTTCTTCTAAAATATAAATATTATCTTGCATGTTTCCATATTCTTCTTGATAGGTTGTCCATACATCGTCTGATAATATTGTAAATGATTTTTGTAAGAGTTCTTTACTTTTAGGTGAAGCTATCTCAAGTATCAACGAATCATTTTTCATAGGTGTTTTTATTTCATTGAGGTATTTTTTAATAGTCTTCTCGGGTTCATTTTTTGAAAAATGATAATATTTACTAAGGTCATCTTCAAAAGAGCGTATCATTTTAGTTAGTAAATTTACTTGTTCTATGGAGAGGCAATTATCTAAAATAGTAGGTTTAGGAACCGGTTTTTGACAATTGAAAAGCCCTAACAACACAATAATATATAATTGTTGAACAATAAATGTCTTATGTTGTAAACAATTTGCCACCTTGCTTAATTAGAGTTTAAACTTTCTGATAAACGGGTCAAAATCTATTTCAAAAGGGGTCATTATGGTAAACATAAATGTTTTTCTTTTTGAAGTGATTAAGTAAACCGTTTTAAATACTTCAAAATTTTCTTTTTCGCCTTCTTCATCATAACTATTATAACGTGTCAGCCTATACATTGCTTTGAAATACTGCAAGGATTTATCCCCTGAATAGACGGCTTTCATCTTATTGTGATAAATGCCTGTTACTTTTTGATACTCTTCAAAACTTTTACGCAAATAATAAAGCAACTGCCCTGCGTTGCTTTTACTAAATGGCATATAAGGAAGTGTATGAATTGTAACTTCAGCAGCGTATCCTTCATTGTAAAAATCGTAAAAATTGCCTTTTACATGGCGCTGGCTTTCGTAACCTTTTTCAAAATAATAGCGTGTTTTCTTATCTTTAATTTGCTGATGAAATTCTTTTATTTCTTTATCAGTCAATACCTTAAAGCCTTGTGGCAAGAATATTTTAATATCGTCGCCACTTAATTTATGGTATTCGCCCAAGTCAACAGGCTTCACTAAATTTTTTTCGTCAAAACCTTTTTTAGGGGTATTGCAAGATAGCAATGCTACAAATGATAGTATGAATATACTTTTTTCCATTCAATTTTAATTATTCTTTTTCTAAACGCTCTTGTTCTATTTTTTCGGCCAAACGCTTTGATATGACCGGTTGTATCGCAGTTTTTCGAGTGTTGGTTTTTACAAAAGGATAGCGTTCTACCGTGTCTTTCATCGTATCCTTAGGGTTGATATGTTTGTTGGTTCCTAACAGTATTTCTTCGCCACTGTCAAACCTAGCTTGTTCTTTTTGGGCACTTTCTTTTATTTTCCGCTGTATGGTTCCGGCAAACAATTGCTTTAAGAAGCCTCCTGATTTTTCGATATCTTTAAAAATCTGCAAGGCTTTTTCGGCAATTTCTTTGGTCAATGCTTCAATGTAGTAAGAACCCTCCGCCATTTGTGCGGCATCTTTAAAATAGCTTTCTTCTTGTAATATGAGTAGCTGATTTCTCGCAATGCGTTCGCCAAATTCATTCTTTTTATGATAAATGCTGTCATAGGCTACATTTGAAATAGTATCTGACCCTCCTAAGAGGGCGCTCATACATTCGGTAGTAGTACGTAACATATTTACATTATAATCATACAGCGTTTTATTACGCAAGCTGGGCTGTACAAAAATGTACGGTTCAATTTTTAGGGTATAGTCGTCACATAAAAGTTTCCACAATACCCTAAACGCCCTCAATTTGGCAATTTCAAAAAAGTAATTGCCACCAACCGAAAAGTGGAATTGTATTGATTTTAGCGCTTCTTCACTTAGGCTCTGAATCGTGTTTTTTTTATGAAAGTAATTCAAATATTCATTGGCATGTGCCAAAGCATAAGCTATTTGTTGGACGGTAGTGGCTCCTGCATTTTGATATAAGGAAGCGTCTACAGAAAGCACCTGTACATTTTTAGGGGCTTTTTGCAGCAAGCTCTTTAAAACAGCATAATCATTTTGTTGATTCTGAAACCAATTTCCTGTTTTGGCAAGGTTTCCGATAAGGTCAATATTCAAAAAAATACTGTTTTTTACCATTTTTTCGATGAGCTCGGATACAAAATTTTCTGATAAGAAGTTTAGCTTAAAATGGATTCTTATCGCTGTTTCGCCTTCGGATAAGTTTGTAGGAACGGCAACACCATCAAATAATTTATCAATATTAAAAGGCTTATTAGCTTCAAATTGTAAGGAGGTAGCCCCACGTTTTAAGGTATCTTTGGCTAAAAAATTTGCTGTTTGTTCATCTGTGATAAAAATAGTTTGGCAAATAGAAAACGGATAGGCCGGTTCAGGAACTGCCAAGGCTTCATAGTTGTCTTGATGGTAAAAAGGCTTTACGGTAATGCCTTCATCAGTTTTCCAAAGCAAGGTTTCATTATAATCGGCACCTTTGAGGTCTGCTTGTATTTTTTGTTTCCATTGTTTGGCAGAAACGGGACTGAACTCACTAAATAAAAAATCAGGCATACACTACTTTTTAACTGAATCAAATTGGATGATATAAATATCTTCATCCTTTTTTTTCATTTGGTATTCTTCTCTGGCAAACCGTTCTAATGAGTCGGGATTCTCCAAATTTTTGATAATCTTAGCATCGTGTTTTATTTCTTTTTTGTAATACGTATTGGCTTTTTCGAGTTTGTTAATTTCTTTATCCAACTCACGGTGATTGATGTATGAATTTTCATCAAAAAATAACATCCAAACTAAAAAGACTAAAAAAATAAGCACATACCTATTGCTTAAAATTTTTACAATCTTCTGATTTCTAAATTGTTTGAAGGTCATATCTTATTATAGCTTTTCACTAATTACAGTGCGTACAATATCAACCGCTACCGTATTATACCGGTCATTGGGAATGATAATATCAGCATAGGTTTTCGTAGGTTCAATAAACTGTTCGTGCATCGGTTTTAAGGTTTCTTGATAGCGTTGTAAAACTTCATCCATATCCCTGCCTCGCTCTTGAATATCCCTGCGCATCCTGCGTATCAACCGCTCATCAGAATCGGCATGTACATATACCTTAATATCTAACATTTCACGCAACTCTTTATGTGTAAAAATTAAAATACCCTCTACAATCAACACTTTGCTAGGATGTGTCTTAATGGTGTCTTTCGTCCTATTGTGTTTCGCAAAAGAGTATAGGGGTTGTTCTACGGTTTTATTCTTTTTTAGGGCTTTTAAATGCCTTACTAACAAATCAAAATCAATCGCCCTCGGATGGTCAAAATTTATCTTTGTTCGCTCTTCATAAGACAAGTGGTCTGTAGCCTTATAATAAGAATCTTGCGATATGACCGTTACTTCCTCATTGGGCAATTCATTGAGAATTTGGTTGACAACCGTTGTTTTACCACTACCCGTACCACCGGCAATTCCAATTATAAGCATGTCTCTTTTGAATTTATAATTTGATACAAATTTAAGGTTATTTCTTCAGAATAATTTAACGATGCCGATATTTTCTAGTCTTATAAGCATTGGTTTCAGTAGCCATCGCCTTTTTTTAACCCGGCTTATGCAATAGAGTTACGTTATGAGTTAGGAAAGCGCAATAAAATAGGGTGTTTTACTAAATTAAGCGTAGCACCGCTACGGTTAATTTTGAAAACGCAGTGAAACGACCTATTTTGCAGTGATTTCTGAACGGAATAGGAAATCTATTGCATAATCTGGGCTTAATCTGAACCCATGGCTTTGGCCACTTGACACTATGTTGCTTCTTTTTAGGGCCTTGCATCGGTATAGGTTGCGGTCAGGCTGGACAGTAGGCAATAAAACAAATGGCCTTACCGAAGCGAGTCATATTTTTATTTCTTTATCTGCAAATAAAAGTATATTTATGTTGCATATACAACATATTATTATATATTTGCACCGTGCAAGACAGCTCTTGTTAAAAATTTTTAAATATAATGTTGTATATGCAACTTAATTTTTGGTTATGAATGCAGAACCCTTTAAAATACAAGAATATGTTACAGCTTATCGAAGATAAACTCATGCAACAAAACGGTAATGCGGTAAAATACCTAACCGTACAGGGCATTGATACTGCAACAGATAATACAATAAAAAAAATTAATACTCAAATTAGTAGCGATTTTGGGCTTGCCGGCCCCTTAACGTTATCTACACCCAGTGAAAGGGTTCACGCAGTGCGATGGGCCGTAGCAAGAGAATCTTTTGTTGTTGAGACCTTTGTAAAGCGGGTGAATAAAGAAATAGTGGCAACCTGTGTTGCCCAACTTAATCAATGTCCCTACTGTGAAGATGCCCACGGAGCATCCATTATGAGTAGTGGCGACATCCAAACGGCAAATATGTTAACAAGTGGAACATGGAAAAATTTAAAAGACGAAAAAACAAAGCAACTTATCGATTGGAGTTTACACACAAGAACCCCTAATGCAACCATCGTAAAAAACCCTCCTTTTTCAAGAGAAGAGGCTCCTGAGATTATAGGTACAGCATTGGTTTTTCATTCTACAAACCGATTGGTAAACATATTCTTAGAAGCATCGCCATTACCCAATTTTTTAACCGGAAACCGCATTAAAAAAACCGCATTAAAGATTGCCGCAAAAACACTATTTAAAAGTATGATAACCAACAGTGCAAAGGCAGGAGAAAGTTTGCAATTCATACAAAACTATTCGGTTTCAAAAACCTTAGCATGGCCTGAAAGTATCCCGGCATTTGCAAAAGCATTAGCCGCAGAAAGAGTTGTCTTAAAAGAAATAGAAGAAGAAATTATTCCGCTACCGTTGGTGCAATTATTCAAAAACCATGTAAACAAATGGCAAGGTGAAGCCAAGCCTTTGGGCCGCACATGGTTAAATTATATACTTAAAGATGTAAACGAAAGCGATAGGCATGTAGGCAGGTTACTATTTCTAGCAGCCTTTGCCCCTTATGCTATTACTGAAGACGACATCGGTAATTTCAGAAAAGTAAAACCCACAGACACAGCCTTATTAGAGGCCTGTTTTTGGGCAATTCAGACACTCACAAATAAAATCGGCGAATGGCTGATACATCCATTTATAAACTCATAATAAAACATTTATAAACTAAACAGAAAGAATATGAAAACAACAATTTTAATTACCGGTGCTACCGGAACAACAGGAAGGTATACAATCAAAAATTTACTAGCTAAGGGCGTAAATGTAAGGGCAATGGTACGCGTTACAGATAACAGGAGTAAGCAACTAGAAGCTATGGGCGTTGAAATTGTTCCGGGTGATTTTTTGAATCTTAATTCACTAAGAACGGCATTAAAAGGCATTAAAAGAACTTATTTCTGCCATCCTTTTAAAGATTATTTACCAAAAGCAGCCGGTTATTTTGCAAAAGCAGCTCAAGAAAATGGGGTTGAACTCACCGTTGTAATGTCGCAAATGAATGTACATGAGGGCTCATCGAGCCCTGCCACTCAAAACCATTTGATAGCCGAAGATATTTTTGATTGGGCCGGTATCGGTGCCGTACATATCCGCCCCGGATTATTCGCCTCAAATTATATGAATATGGCAGGGCCAACGGTAAAAACAGAAAGTAAATTTTATTTTCCGAACCCACAAGCCAAATATACTATCATTCATCCTCGAGATATTGGCAATGTAATAACCGAAATACTACTATCAAAACAACCTGAAAAACACATAGGCAACAAATACATCCTTACCGGAAGCGGCATTTATTCAGGTGATGATGTAGCTAATGAAATTGGCAGGGTATTGAACAAAAAGGTTGTATATGTTCCAATTCCTGTTGAACATTGGATTGAAGCCATGAAAAACGATCCGTATATAAATGATTTCTTAGCCAAACATTTACAAGAATTCAGCAAAGATATTGCCGATGGAAAATTTAATTACACTACTGACGCCGTTAAAAATATTACCGGAAATGAGCCTTTGACTTTTGAGCAATTCTTATTAGAAAATATAGATAATTTCAAATCTTAACCACTTATGAAAAAAGCTATTTCTGCTGACTTTCCGTTTGAATCAAAATTTATTGAAATTAACGGAGTAAAGATGCACTATATTGACGAGAACAACGCAAACATACCGAATCAAACCACTTTTGTCTGTATTCATGGCAACCCTACTTCGAGTTACTTATGGCGAAATATTATTCCCTACCTAAAAACAAAAGGTAGGGTTATCGCCTTTGATTTGATCGGTTTCGGAAAATCAGATAAACCAACCTTAGATTATAGCTTAGCTACACATGCTACCTATGTCGATGCCTTTATCAATACATTAAAATTACATCATATCGTTTTTGTTATCCACGATTGGGGACTCGCATTAGGAATGTCGTATGCCAGAAGAAATG